>NZ_CAXIBN010000139.1:0-8175 GCF_964021735.1 uncultured Wocania sp.
TTGCATCATTTTTTTACCGCCACCACCTTGCATCATCTTCATCATTTTGCTCATTTGGTTGAATTGTTTTAACAGCTGATTTACTTGTTGAACTGATGTTCCCGATCCTTTACCAATACGTTTTTTTCTACTCGCATTGATAACAGAAGGATTACTTCTTTCTTTTGGTGTCATTGAATGAATAATAGCTTCAATACCTTTAAAAGCATCATCATCAATATCAACATCTTTCATCATTTTTCCAGCACCAGGAATCATGCCTACAAGGTCTTTCATATTACCCATTTTCTTGATTTGTTGAATCTGTTTTAAGAAATCATCAAATCCAAACTGGTTTTTCGCTATTTTCTTTTGAAGTTTTCTAGCTTCAACTTCATCAAATTGCTCTTGTGCACGTTCTACTAAAGACACCACATCACCCATACCAAGAATACGGTCTGCCATACGTGATGGATAGAACACATCAATAGCTTCCATTTTCTCTCCTGTACCAATAAACTTAATGGGTTTATTAACTACAGATTTAATAGAAATAGCAGCTCCACCACGGGTATCACCATCCAATTTAGTTAAGATAACACCATCAAAATTCAAGGTATCGTTAAAGGCTTTCGCTGTATTTACGGCATCTTGCCCTGTCATAGAATCTACAACAAATAAGGTTTCTTGCGGTTGAATAGCTTTGTGAATATTTGAGATTTCGGTCATCATTACCTCATCTACAGCTAAACGACCAGCGGTATCTATAATAACCACATTAAATCCGTTAGCTTTAGCATGGGCAACACCTGCTTGTGCAATAGCAACAGGATCATTATTTCCTCTATCGCTAAAAACCTCAACGCCAATTTGCTCTCCAACAACATGTAATTGATCGATTGCTGCTGGACGGTACACATCACAGGCTACTAAAAGTGGTTTTTTAGTTTTTTTATTTTTAAGATAATTAGCTAGCTTACCAGAAAACGTTGTTTTACCAGAACCCTGTAAACCCGACATTAAAATAACACTTGGTGCACCAGAAAGATTAATGCCTTCGGCATCGCCTCCCATAAGTTCGGTAAGTTCGTCTTTAACAATCTTAACCATAAGTTGCCCGGGTTGTAACGTAGTTAATACGTTTTGCCCTAAAGCTTTTTCTTTAACTCTATTGGTGAATTCTTTAGCTATTTTAAAGTTAACATCGGCATCTAGTAATGCACGACGAACTTCTTTTAAAGTTTCGGCTACATTTACCTCTGTGATGCTTCCATGCCCTTTAAGAACGTGTAAGGCTTTATCTAATTTATCGCTTAAATTATTAAACATAATTTTTATTGAAATTTTAAGAAATGCAAATTTAAGGATTTGAAGCGTATTATAGAAGTAACATTCTATAAAAAAGAAGAATAAAAAAGGCTGCCAAATATTAATTTGACAGCCTATATAAAGGAAACTTACTTAATAATTAACCTAACCAACCGAAAAGATGAGTTTCCTTTTTCACCAAAAACATAATTATGCTTTCTTTTCAAGGACTAATATGCGTTCTATTTCTCCTGTTGAGCTTAGATCTTTTAACTCTATTCTATTTGGATTAATTTCTAAAATCTTCCATCTGTGGTTTAACACTTGAAACGGTGGCTCAATACCATAATGCATTCCTAAATGCAAACCTTCATATCTGTAAGCTAACCAATTACCATCAATAATTCCGTTATTAGGATCGGTTACTTTAATCCATCCGTTTTCTAAGAAATTAATTGTATACATAAAGTATTCATCCGTTTTATTTACATCGCCATCTTTATATAAAGCTATTTCCCATTCTCCAGTTACAAGTACATCATCAATATAATTTATATCGCTATCACCATCTGGACAGTGTCTTCTTAAAACCATTTGATTGTTATCATTTTCAAGCTTAATCACACCTGGTTCTAAGAATGTAATAAACCATTCTAATTTTAAATTTGGTCTGCCATCTAAAGTAATTTGTAAGATGAAACCAGCGTTTCTAACTCCTATTTCGTAAGTACCTTCAACAAACTCTCCATTTACACGAATTTTAACAACATTATTAGCAAAGAATTTTAATGGTGTTCCTATATAATTTTTATCATTATCGTTACCATCAACCTGTAATCTGGCAACTCTCCACAAACATTCTTGTAAGTAGTTTTCAATTCTTTCTTTAGTAATGTCAATAACCACATCACAGTTTTTCTTCATGATAATTCTATTTCCACCTTCTTCGTATAGTTTTATTTTACCGTATTCAATATCGTAAACAATCCATTCTAAAGTAAAGTCTGCTAAGGTGTCGAATTCTAATTTTAAAAGTGCGCCTCTAGGGGTTACACGAGTACTCCAAGTACCAGTTAATATATCACCATTTCTAGCACGCATTTTCACAACACCATCTTCTTTAAAGTTTAAAGCATACTCTTTATAATCAGTAGTGTTATCTTGATTGTTTCTTTTAAACTCATGTACAACCCATGGGCAAATTTTTAAATATTCGTCTAAACGTTCTTTTGTAAAATCGTCGTCGCCATAATCGTTATCATCATCTTCATCACAAGTGTCTTTAGCTTCATTAATAGTGCTTTCTAGCTCTTGGTTATTATTTACAACTATTTCTGTGCCATCAGCTAAAACCATAGTTACAGGAAAGTTAAGACTTGCAAACACTTCTCCTTCTTTTACACGTTTAATGAATTTATACAATTGTCTATCATTTTCAACAGTAATCACATCAATAACTTGAAAGTTAGCATCGTAAATCGAAAAAGAAATTGGATATTTAAAATCGATACATTCTATATCGTCGTCATTTTCATTTTCACCTTTACATTCATCAACAAATTCTTTTAATTCAGCGGCATTATTGATTACAATATCGTCATGTTCTGCTGTAATAATTGTAATAGGAAAGATGATATCTAAGCGATCGTCATCTTCTTCAAACTCATTAAAAATAGCTTCAATCACTTTATAGTCTTCTTCTGAATCTATAATAATTTCGAGTCCGTTAACAACAACCGTAACAGGTAATTTAATAGATAAACAACTTGCTCTGTCAATAATATTGTCTTTAGAGCCATCCATTTTAGAAGCAGAACTCATTAGTGCCGTTAATGGAGCACTAGCTGTAAGAGCTTCAGTCTCTGCTGGTGGTGTAATGTCAACAACTTCTTCCTGACAAGATGTAAACATTAAAAGGGCAAAAAAAGGTAATAGCAATAAAGTACTAATTTTAGTTTTCATAATATTAAAATTTGGGTTAAACATAGCATTTTGAATATAAAACAAGATAACTTTAAAAATTCCTACCCTACTTTTTAAAAAAATTTAAAAAATTCCAAATTCTAAACTCTAAAAAAGCTTATTTTAGTAGTATTAACAGCTAATTACAATGGAGAAACAATTACACGATAATATTTGCGAGGAACGTATTTTTTCTTCCATATTTAATAAACACGCTAAAGATTTACACAACTTTTTATACTATAAGTTTGGCGAGTTGCTAAACCCAAAAGACAAAACGCAAGAAGCTTTTATAAAGTTATGGCAAAACTGCGCGAAGATTTCTCCAGACAAAGCCAAAAGTTTTTTATTTACTACCGCCAATAATTTAATGTTGAATGAAGCGGCACACCAAAAAGTAGTGCTAAAATACCAGCAAACGAAACCGAAAATGTCTACTAACGAAAGCCCTGAGTTTTTAATGCAGGAAACTGAGTATAATGACAAGTTACAAAAAGCCTTAGCTAATTTAACCGAACCACAGCGTGTTGCTTTTATGATGAATAGAGTTGAAGGAAAACGTTTTAAAGAAATTGCAGAGCTTTTAGACATATCGACCAAAGCGGTTGAAAAACGGATTTATGGTGCTTTGAAAAAATTGCGGGAGGAAATTAAGGAGCTGTGATGATGGAAAAAACATTATTTAAAATCAATAAAATGGATTGTCCTTCTGAAGAAAATTTAATTCGAATGAAATTAGATGGGATTTCTAGTATTAAAAATTTGGAATTTGATATTCCGAACCGAATATTAACAGTTTTTCATATTGGGAAAATTGACCAAATTGAAAAATCTATAGCCCAATTAAACTTAGGCGAAAAAAAATTAAAAACTGAACACAGTGAACAAATTGAATTTATAGAAAATTCTAACCAAAGAAAACTACTTTGGACTGTTTTATCTATAAACTTCTTGTTTTTCCTTTTAGAAATAACAACTGGAATCATTTCCAAGTCAATGGGACTTGTTGCAGATAGTTTAGACATGCTTGCTGATTCATTCGTATATGGATTAAGCCTTTTAGCAGTTGGCAGAACGTTATCAACAAAAAAGCGTGTAGCAAAACTTGCTGGTTATTTTCAAATAACGCTTGCCATTATTGGTTTTTTAGAAGTACTAAGGCGCTTTTTTGACACAGAAAATCTTCCCGACTTTTCTACCATGATTATTATTTCCTTTTTAGCTTTAATAGCAAATAGTGTTTGCCTTTACCTTCTCCAAAAATCTAAAAGCAAAAAAGAAGCACATATGAGGGCAAGTATGATTTTTACCTCAAATGACATCATTATCAATTTAGGTGTCATTTCTGCTGGATTATTAGTCAACTGGCTTAATTCGAATAAACCTGACTTAATCATAGGAACTATCGTTTTTATTTTAGTAGTTCAAGGCGCTTCGAGAATATTAAAACTTGGGAAGTAAATATTAATTAAAAAAAATCACTCCAAGGGTAGGAAAAAATAAAAGTTAACTGTTATATAATTGAATACGAAATCATGAACAGAGAAAAACTCATATCGAAATGGTTAAATAACAATCTAAATGATCAGGAACTTGAAGCGTTTAAAAACCTTGAAGATTACGATGATTTAGTAAAGTTAAATAACAGCGTGCAAGCTTTTAAGGCTGATAATTTTAATACGTCTACCGAATTAGAAACCGTATTATCTAAAATTAAGAGCTCTAAAAAGCAGACTACACATTGGGTAAAACCATTAATGCGTGTTGCTGCAATACTTGCTATTTGTTTTAGTTTATACTATTACACAACCACTTTAGACACGACGATTACTACTCAATATGCTCAAAAAACTACTATAGAATTACCAGACGCTTCTAGTGTTTCGCTTAATGCTAAATCGTTGTTAGTATTCAATAAAAAAGGCTGGAAACAAGAGCGCGAAGTTGAGCTTAATGGCGAAGCTTTTTTTAAAGTTGCCAAAGGCTCATCATTTAATGTTATTACAAAATCAGGAACCGTAACGGTTTATGGTACTCAATTTAATGTAAAACAACGGGACAATTATTTTGAGGTTATTTGCTACGAAGGATTAGTTGGCGTGACGCACAATTCTCAAGAAACAAAATTAAAACCGGGAGACCGCTTTTTAATTATCGATGGGAAACTAATTGCTAAAGAAAAAGAAAACCGCACAACACCTTCGTGGTTAAATAACGAAAGCCAATTTAAAAGTTTACCTTTTAAAGAAGTTATTGCCGAATTTGAAAGACAATACCATGTTACTTTTGATGTAACCAATGTTGATACAAATCAATTAGTTACTGTTGGTTTTCCGCACGATAGTTTAGAAATTGCAATAAAAAACATTACCGTACCTTTACGCTTAACACATAAAAAAAACAACAAAACTATAACATTAAAGCGTGAGTAGAAAAGGTACAGGTTCTATCTTTATACTATTATTTTTTTTGAATATTTTGAATTTGAATGCTCAAATTGTTCAAAAAGAAAAGCACTCACTTACTGTCGTTTTAAAAATTATTGAAACACGATACAACATTAGTTTTTCTTTTGCCGATGCGACCATTCATAATAAAAAAGCAACAATTCCAGATGAAAATTTAACTTTAATTGAAGTTTTAGATGTTCTTAAAGATGAAACGAAGCTAGATTTTGAATTGTTAGACAATCGATTTGTCGCCATTAAAATTAATAAACCGTTAAGTCTGCAAAACAACATTCAAAAACTCGACGAAGTCATAATAACCAACTATCTAACCACAGGGATTACAAAATTAAACGATGGCTCTATTACCATAAAACCAGAAACTTTTGGTATTCTTCCAGGTTTAATTGAACCTGATGTTTTACAAACCATTCAATCGCTTCCAGGAGTTTTAAGTATTGACGAAACCGTGTCGAATATTAATATTCGAGGAGGTACGCACGACCAAAACTTGCTGCTTTGGGATGGTATTAAAATGTATCAATCTGGACATTTTTTTGGATTAATTTCAGCATTCAATCCATACACCACAAAACAAGTAAACGTTTCAAAAAACGGAACACGCGCCAAATATGGCGATGGTATTTCTAGTATTATCGATATGCAATTACCCAATGATATTGACAATGTGTTTAAAGCTGGCGGTGGATTTAATTTAATTAATGCCGATGTTTTTGCTAAAATTCCTTTATCGTATAATACCGAATTGCAAATTTCCATGCGTCGTTCGGTAACAGATTTGATTACCACACCAACTTACAATCTTTATAAAAAACGTGTTTTTCAAGATTCAGATTTAACCAATTTTAATCAAGATGATGAAGCTATTGACAAAAACGAACAGTTCTATTTCTACGATATTACTGCAAAATTTCTATATGACATTACTAAAAAAGATAAAATTCGGTTTCACTTTTTAAACGCAAACAACAAATTAAATTATGAAGAACTAGCCAATATTAATGACAGAAACGAAGCTTTAAACAGCAAATTGTCGCAACGTAATTCTGCATTAGGATTAAGCTACACCAGAGGTTGGACTTCAAAACTTTCAACCACTGCGCAAGTATATGTTACTAATTATGATTTAGACGCTATTAATTTCGATATAATAAACAACCAACGATTAATTCAAGAAAATGAAGTCATTGATGGTTCGGCAAAATTAGATATTAATTACAACCACAATAATCAGTTAAAACTAAATGGAGGCTATCAATTTACCGAAGTTGGGATTAGTAACCTTGAAGATGTAAACAATCCGATTTTTAGAAGCTTTATAAGAGATGTTGTGCGGAGTCATTCACTTTATGCCGAAGCTGCTTTTTTATCAAACGATGCAAAAACCAATTTGAAATTTGGGAATAGAATAAACCATTTTCCGAAATTCAACATGACTATAAATGAACCGCGTTTAAGTTTTAGTCAGCGGTTTTTAAACAATTTTAGATTTGAATTATTGAGCGAACTTAAAAGCCAAACCACATCTCAAATTATCGATTTACAAAACGATTTTTTAGGGATTGAAAACAGACGATGGATTTTATCGAATAACAACCCCGAGGTTATTACTATTAACAATAAAAATATTCAACCTGTTCCTATTATAAAAAGTAAACAAGCTTCAGTTGGTTTGCATTATAATAAAAACAAATTGATGATTAGCGCTGAAGGCTATCTTAAAAAAGTTAATGGTATTACTACTCGTAGTCAAGGATTTCAAAACCAATATCAGTTTATAAACAGTATTGGAAGTTACCAAATTAAAGGCGTTGATTTTTTGGTAAACAAACAATTTAATAATGTTTTTAGCACATGGTTAAGCTATTCTTACAGCAAAAACGATTATACCTTTCCTGATTTGAATAGCGGTATTTCATTTCCTAACAATGCTGATATTCGTCATGCTTTAGCACTTTCTGGAGTGTATACATATAATGATATTAAATTTGCGTTAGGGTTAAATTGGCGCTCTGGAAAACCTACAACATTGCCTGATTATGCAAATGATGATCCGGACGATAACACCATTACTTATACCACACCAAACGGTAGTAATTTAGACAATTATTTACGCGCAGATTGTTCTACAACTTACTCGTTTAATATTTTTAACAGATCGCGAGCTGTTGTTGGTGCTTCGGTTTGGAATATTTTTAATCAAAAAAACATAATTAACACTTACTACTCTTTAGATGCTGATAATATGATTAATAAAGTTGAAAACCACTCTTTAGGCATTACACCAAATGTAAGTATTCGTGTTACTTTTTGATAAAGTTTATATTATATATTTAAAAATTGTCGTAATAACTATTTGACTTTATAAGAAAAAAGCTTATAACTTCATTTAACAGCCGATAAAGTTCATTAAAGCGGAACTTTATCTTTGCATAAAAACAATAAAAAACCATCCTAA
>NZ_CAXIBN010000140.1:0-8043 GCF_964021735.1 uncultured Wocania sp.
AGCGAGGCAATTAAAAATGATAAAAAGCATTTTCTAAATGCTCAATACTAAAAGATTTACCTTCTTTAACAATAGCGACAATATCAAAACGCACTTCCACATCTAAATCATTTGCAGTAATATATTCATCAACCGCTTTTACGAGTCGTTGAATTTGTTTTGGTTTTACAAAATCTTGCGGATTTCCAAAATCTACTGACGATCGTGTTTTTACTTCAATAATAGCAAGAATATCATCCTTTTTCGCAATAATATCAACTTCGGCTTTATCAAAACGGTAATTACGTTCAATAATCTCATATCCATTTTTCAATAAAAAATCGACTGCAAGTTGTTCTCCTTTTTTACCAAGTTCGTTGTGTTGTGCCATAATATTTAATTTACCCTCTAAACAAAAAGAAATCGTCTTTCATATGTTCAATTTCTGCATCTTCGTTGGTAATAATATAATCAATAGCTTGAGAGGTAAAATCGTCTCCTTTTTCAGTTAAAGACACAATGCTATTTTCAATTGAAATCATATTATTTTTTAAAGCCAAATCTAAAACAGTTTTAGAGCGTACTTTTTGCCAATTAATATGTTCGTTTAAATGATTTACATGTCGTTCTTCTTCTTCGTTATGATTTTTTAAATGGAGTAAAAAAGTAAGTAATGATACTTCGGTACGTTGTTGTTTTTCTCTGTATAACACAGCAATTATACCTTTACTAGGAGCAAATAAATACACAACTAAAAAGAGTAATCCTAACATCGTTGTTATGGAGCCAGCAATTGAGGCATCGAGCCAATGCGCAAACCAATAGCCAGAAATGGCGCTAAAGACTCCAAATGTTATGGCAAGAACAAGCATTTTCTTTAAATTAGTTGTTAAAAGATATGCGGTTGCCGCAGGCGCAATCATTAGCGCAACAACCAAAATAGCACCAACAGCATCAAAAGCACCAACGGTTGTTACTGAGGATACCGACATCAACCCGTAATGCATAATAGCTGGTGAAAATCCAAGTGAAGCTGCTAAACCAGCATCAAAAGTGCTTACCTTTAATTCTTTAAAAAAAGCAATTAATAGTGCAATTGTAATGATTAAAATAATTCCAATAATCCATAATGATTTTGGGCCAACATCAACTCCAGAAATTAGTAATCTATCAAAAGGAGCAAAAGCCAATTCACCTAATAAAACGGCATCAACATCTAAGTGCACATCATTGGCGTTTTTGGCAATCATAATAACGCCAATACTAAACAATGCGGGAAATACCAATCCAATGGCGGTATCTTCTTTTACTAATCCTGTTTTTTGAATATATTCTACTAAAACTACCGTAATAATTCCTGTTAATGCAGCTAATAAAATAAGTAGAGGAGAATTTAGGTCGTGTGTAATAAAGAACCCAATTACGATTCCTGGTAAAATAGAATGGCTAATAGCGTCACTTATCATGGCCATTTTACGAAGCACTAAAAATGTGCCTGGAATAGCACAAGCCACAGCCACTAAACTTGCAATTAGTTGTATTTCTATTTGTGCACTATTCATTAGATTGTTGATTGTATAAATTAGCAGCAGTTTTAAAACCATCTTCAGTTAAACTCCACATATTTCCATCTAGTTTTACGTAGCTTTTCTTTACTAACTTTTGAAGTGTTCCTCTGGTGTAACCTTGAAAATTATTCAATATTTTAATAGCATGCGGATGTGAAATATTTTCGTGAGTTTCAGCAATATGATACATAAAAGCCAAGGTTTTATGAAGTTCTAAATCGCGTCTGTTTTTTATAAAACGGATTTGTTTAAATAGTAATCCACGGTTAGGAGAAAATATAAATGAAAACACCACAAAAACAGCAGCAACGAGAACAATTACGGGTCCTGTTGATAAGTTGTTTTGACTTGCACTAATTGCGGTTCCGAAAACCCCTGAAAAAGCACCAAAAATAGCAGCTAGAAAAACCATGGTGCTCAAACTATTTGTCCATTGGCGAGCTGCAGCAGCAGGTGCCAATAACATAGCACTCATTAAAACGACACCAACAGTTTGTAAGCCTAAAACAATAGCTAAAACAATAAATGAGGTAATCAAGATATCGATAAACTTAGTGTTGAACCCTAAGGTTTTTGTGTAATCTGCATCAAACAAAAGGATTTTAAATTCTTTCCAAAAAAGGAGTAATACGAACAAGCAAATTCCTGTAACAATTGCCATCATCCAAACATCACTTTCTACTAATGTTGCAGCTTGACCAAACAAGTACTTATCTAATCCTGCTTGATTCGCATTAGGTTGTTTTTGAATGAAAGTGAGCAATAGCATCCCAAACCCGAAAAATAAAGATAGAATTAAACCTAATGCTGTATCAGATTTTAAGTGTGTTTTTGTTATGATACCACGAATCCAAAAAGTTCCAATTAAACCACTTACCAAAGCTCCTAAAAGAAGTGTATTACTATCTTTTGCTCCGGTAATTAAAAAAGCAATGGCAATTCCTGGTAAAGATGCATGCGAAATAGCATCACCCAAAAGACTTTGTTTTCTAAGTACCGCAAAACTACCAAGCATACCAGTTACAGCTCCAAGAATTGCTGTTCCTAGCGTGATTGTTCTTAACGTGTAATCTGTAAAAACAAGCTGTATGTATTCTGTTAAGTCTATAATAGTTAGATTAAATTAATAAAAATAGTTGTTGAAATTAAAGCCATAATAAGTCCAGACCATTTAAATGTACTAGCCTTTTCTGGTGTAACTTTTCCAATGTTTTTTATGCCAATTGATGGAAAAATTAAATAAACTAGCCCCTTTATTACTTGTGATAAACCATATAATGTAATTAAAACTTCAAAGCCTTTCCAAATAAAATGAAATGCTAAAATAATAGAACCCATTCCTAAAGCAATTAAAGCATTGATAATATTTCCAACATTGTTTTTAGAATGTAAAAATTCAAAAAAATCAACCCAGATTTTTGGACGAATAAAATGAGACAAACCCACAATAAATAAATTTATTGCTACGAATATCTGTATAGATTGAATGCTATCCATTACTCTTGAATACTCACTTTATAATTTATGCCATAGGTTTTGGTTAAATTATCATCGTTGAAAATATCTTTAACTGGTCCTGTTGCAATTTTCTTTACATTTAAAAAAGTAACCCAATCAAAATATTCGGGTACAGTTTGTAAATCGTGATGAACAACGATGACTGTTTTGCCTGCTTTTCGTAATTCTTTTAAAATATTAATAATGGCGATTTCGGTTGTGGCATCAACGCCTTGAAATGGCTCATCCATAAAATAAATAGAAGCATTTTGTACCAAAGCACGCGCTAGAAAGATACGTTGCTGTTGCCCACCAGAAAGCTGACTTATTTGTCGATTTTTAAAAGCTAACATGCCCACTTTCTCTAAAGCTTCAAGTGCCGCTTTTTTTTCTTTTTGTTTTGGGCGTTTAATCCAGCCTAAACCGCCATAAGTTCCCATCATTACAACATCTAAAGCGGTGGTTGGAAAATCCCAATCTACACTTCCTTTTTGAGGCACGTAGGCTACTAATTTACGTTGTTCTTCATAAGGTTTTTTGTAAATACTAACACTACCTGCAATGGGTTTTAAAATGCCTAAAATAGCTTTTATTAATGTTGATTTTCCTGCACCATTTGGTCCAACAATGGCCATAAGTACACCTTCGGGAATTTCTAAATCAATATCCCAAAGCACGGGTTTGTAGTTGTAGGCTACAGTTAAATCGTCTACTTGTACTGCTATTACTCCTGCGGAGGCAGAAGTCTTATAAATAGAATTACTATCTCTTATATTTTTATTTAGTTCTTTTTCCATTTTAAAATTCAACTATCTTTGATGAGATTCCTGCTTTCGCAGGAATTATTTTAATGCATTAACAATAGTATTTACATTATACTCAAACATACCAATATAGGTACCTTCAACAGTGTCAGCGTTTCCTAAAGCATCAGAATATAGTGTGCCACCAATTTTTACGTTATGCCCTTTTGAGTTTACTGCAGCTTGTAGCGCTTCAATAGTGCGCTTTGGTACAGAGCTTTCTACAAAAATAGCTTTTACATTTTTTTCAATAATAAATTTCGCTAATTTCTGAACATCTTTAACACCAGCTTCGGTTGCTGTTGATAAACCTTGCAACCCTACAACTTCGAAACCATAATTTTTTCCAAAATAATTAAAGGCATCATGTGCTGTTACTAATATTCTTTTTTCTTTCGGAAGTGTTTCAATAATGTTTTTTATTTTATTTTGAAGCGCATCTAATTTTTTTAAATATTGCTTTTCATTTTCTTTATAATTTATGGCATTTTCAGGATCTTTTTCAGATAGTACCAAAGTTACTTTTTTAGTAAATTGCTTGAAGTAGGCAATATTAAACCAAACATGCGGGTCGTAATTTGAAGCAAAATAGTCAGATCCAATTAAGGTGGTTTTATCAATTTCTTCAGCTAACGCAATAGGCGTTTTTGTTTTGTTTCCCATTTTCTCAAACACTTCAACTAACTTTCCTTCAAGATGTAATCCGTTATAAAAAATAATGTCGGCATTTACTAATTTTGACACATCGCCTTCGCTTGCTTTATATAAATGCGGATCTACACCGCTTCCCATTAAACCTTGTAAATTAACAAAGTCGCCACCAATGTTTTTTACCAAATCTGTTATCATTGTGGTTGTGGTTACAATGTTGAGTTTTCCGTTTTCTTGTTTGTTGTTTTTACAGCTAAAAATAATTGCTACTATAAGAATTAAAAGTATATTTTTTTTCATGTTTTAATTTTGATTTGAAGGTATTCTGAAACTTACTCCAGCACTTAATAATATGTCTTGCCCTTTTGTGATGCTTGACCCAACTGTGGCGTCTAATTGCACATTGTTGTTTATCAAATAGGTTAAACCAGCATCCCAAAGGTGGTTGGCTTTATTGTTTTCTGGCAAGTCTCCGTACAATTCCGCATAAGCACCTAACTTATCAGTAATACTGTGTCCGTAAGCAATGGTGTAAACGTAAGAGGCTTCGGGAGAATCATTTCCCCAAGCCGCACCAAGATTGTATGATAAACTAGCGTTTTCACTTAATGTATGTGCAAATGCGAATCTAAAATCTACGCCTGTAGTTTCTGGCTTATAATCTGTACCCGCTGTAAAAGGCATATATAAATGACCTAAAAAACCTATTTCGGGAAAACAACCATTTTCTTTTACTATGCCTGTTTTGAAACCTAGTAATAACGGATTGAATCCACTTGAAACATTGTTTAAAGTATTTCCGTTAAATTTAGTTTTCCCCTCTACAAAATCCCAACCTAAACGTAATTCTAGATTGTCTAATAAACCGTATCTAATTAAGGTTGTATTAAAAGTGAAATCTTCTGTTTTAACATTGTTTTCTTCAAAAGATTCATAAAAAGCACCTGTTTCTACTTGCAAAAATCCTTTAGGCATAGCCGTAGGTGATTCGGTAGCATCTGGTCTATCTGTAATAAGCGCACCAAGAGTGGTTTCTTCTTGTGCAAGAGTTGATAGTGAACTTACTAATAAAGTAAGAAATAAAAATTTAGTTAGTCTCATTGACGTAAATAATGTTTGTAAAATCTTGATTTAAAAGAATAGTGTTATTGTTTATTAAAATTTGAGTCATTTTATTTTTGCTGAATTGTTTGGTTACCACAACAGTGTTACCATATTTCAATCCATTTAAAGCACAAAAATCAAAAAACTCTTTGTCATCACTCATTAATCGTGATATGGTATAAGTTTTTCCTTCTTTTGAATTAGACAATGCAATTGATGTGTCTTTCGTGGTAATTTCTCCTTGTGCGTTTGGGATTGGATCTCCATGCGGATCGAACTTAGGATTGCCTAAGTAGGCACTAATTTTATTTGCTAAAAAATCTGATGTTTGGTGTTCTAGTAATTCAGATTCTCTGTGAATTTCGTGCAACGACATATCAAACATTCTAAATAATAAAGATTCCCACAGCCTATGTTTTCGCACTACATTAAGTGCCATTTTTGTGCCTTTTTCTGTAAGTTTTAATTCTTGATACTTTTCGTAATGGAGTAAGTTTTTAGTCGCTAATTTCTTAGCCATATCTGTGGCAGCTGCGTTAGATATACCAAGTTTCTTAGCGATATTACCAGGTTTGGTATCATTACTGTCATTCTTATCGTTTTTGTAAATGGCTTTTACAAAATTTTCTACTGCTATCGACATTGTTGCTTGTTTAATTAAATATTTAAGCAAGCTTAAATATTTTTCAAATATAACTAAAAAAATTAATTATCAAACCAAACACTATAATTATTAACTTTAAACTTTTTAATAAGAATTTGTATATGAATCGTTTCGTTGTTTTTCTAGCTTCAGTAGTATTTGTCAATACCGTTTGTAGTCAAATAAAAAAAGAACCTTTTAAACCGTTGGATGTTTTTGAGTTAGAATGGGTTTCAGATCCACAAATTTCTCCTAACGGAAAACAAATTGTTTATAAGAGAAACGGTTTTGATATTATGAAAGATAACTCAAAAGGCAACCTTTGGATTATTAATACTGATGGATCTTCTCATAGAAAATTAACATCAAGAGAAGTTAGTGAGTCGCAAGCATGTTGGTCGCCAAATGGAGATAGAATTGCCTTTACAAGTTCAACCGAAGAAGGCTCAGAATTATATATGTTTTGGGTTAATTCTGGACAAATCGCCAAACTATCTCAGTTAGAAAAATCTCCAGCATCATTAACTTGGTCGCCTGATGGAAAACAGCTCGCATTTACTATGTTTGTTTCGGAAAAAGCACCAGTAGTTATAAAAATGCCTGCCAAACCAAAAGGTGCAATATGGGCAAAACCTGCTAGAATAACTGACCGATTGAAGCACGAAGCAGACGGAAAAGGCTATATGGAACCTGGATTCACTCATATTTTTACAATTCCAGCTGATGGTGGAACGCCAAGACAAATTACTTCGGGTAATTATAATCATAGCGGAAACTTTTCTTTTTCTCCTAATGGGCAAACTATTTATTTTTCAGCTAATAGAAGCGATAATTGGGAATATGAATTTAGAAATAGCGAAGTATATAAAGTTGATACAAACACAAAACAAATTACTACGCTTACTAGTCAAAATGGACCAGATTACTCGCCAAAAGTATCACCAGATGGAAAAACAGTTGCTTTTTTATCGTATAAAGATAAAGTACAAACGTTTCAAACCACGCAATTAAACATAATGAATTCTGATGGAAATAAACGGCAAATTATTTCTTCAAATTTAGATAGAAGTGTGTCTAATATTTCTTGGGATAACTCAGGAAAAGGATTGTATTTTACTTATGATGATAAAGGGAATTCTAAAATTGCTCATATAACTATCTCAGGGCAAATAACAAAACTTGCAGACAATTTAGGCGGAACGACCATTGGTCGCCCTTATGCTTCTGGCTCGTATTCGGTTTCAAAAGATGGCGTTGTTGCTTTCACACAATCAACACCAGATTATCCTGCAGATTTAGCAGTTATACAAAACAAAAAATCAGTTAATCGTATTACCAATTTGAATGCCGATGTTTTAGATTATAGAGAATTAGGTCAAACCGAAGAAATTTGGTATAAATCATCTTTTGATGGTAGAGAAGTTCAAGGATGGATTGTAAAACCACCTTTTTATGATGCTTCAAAAAAATACCCTTTATTAGTTGAAAATCATGGTGGGCCAATTTTAAATTATGGCGATCGTTTTACTGCAGAAATTCAATTGTATGCTGCTGAAGGGTATGTGGTTTTTTATCCAAATCCGCGTGGAAGCACAAGTTATGGTGAGGAATTCGCAAATTTATTATACAATAATTACCCTGGAGAAGATTATAACGATGTTATGGATGGTGTTGATTATTTGGTTGAAAATGGCATCGTAGATAACAATAAACTTTTTGTTACCGGCGGAAGCGCAGGCGGTATTATGACGGCGTGGATTATTGGAAAAAACAACCGATTTAAAGCTGCTGTAGTTGC
>NZ_CAXIBN010000141.1:0-7987 GCF_964021735.1 uncultured Wocania sp.
GGAAAACCTACTTTATTAACTAAAATGTCATACGAACGTTTTGCTATTTCTATACGTCTGTCGTAATTATCAGCTTGTCCTTCTTCATCAAAAGCCATAACAATTACAGCAGCTCCGTAGCGCTTAATCTGTTTTGCTTCCCAAATAAATTTGTCTTCACCTTCTTTAAGTGAAATGGAATTCACAACACATTTACCTTGTACCACTTGAAGTCCAGCTTCGATGATTTCCCATTTAGAAGAATCAATCATAATAGGTACACGACAAATATCTGGTTCTGCAGCTATCAAATTCAAAAAACGAATCATCGCCTCTTTACCATCAATCAAACCATCATCAAAATTAATATCGATAATTTGTGCACCACCATCTACTTGATGTCTTGCAACATCTAAAGCTTCATCAAATTTTTCTTCTTTGATTAAACGAAGAAACTTACGAGACCCTGCTACATTAGTTCGCTCTCCTACGTTTATAAAATTGCTGTTTTCGTTTAAAACCAAAGGTTCTAAACCAGACAACTTCATGTATTTACTTTGTTTTATTTTCATTACTTATAATGCTCTACTGTTGGAAAAGGTTCATAAAAATGGTGTAATAATTTTTTCCATTCTTGGTACTCCTTTGATTGTCTAAAGCCAATTTCGTGGTCTTCAATCGTTTCCCAATTCACTAATAATATATATTTATCCTCTTGCCCTACACACTTTTTTAATTGATGTGATATATAACCTTTCATTGATGAGATGATGTTTTCTGCTTTTTTGAAATTGATTTCAAATTCTGCGGAAAGACCTTTCTTTATGTTTAATGTGGCTACTTCTAATATCATAACCATTTCCTAATGTGATGCTGAAACAAGTTCAGCATGACGACGTGGTTTATATTTGGCAGCAATACTTGCGATTACTTTTATATGCTCGGGCGACGTACCACAACAACCACCAATAATGTTTATTAAATTCTTTTTTAAATACTCCTCTATTTGCTCACCCATTTCCTCTGGAGTTTCATCATATTCACCAAAAGCATTTGGCAAACCTGCATTGGGGTGCGCTGATATTGCAAAATCGGTTTTATTAGCAATCGCCTCTAAATGTGGCTGTAATAAGTTTGCTCCTAAAGCACAGTTAAAGCCAACAGACAATAACGGAATATGCGATACCGAAATTAAAAATGCTTCAGCGGTTTGTCCAGATAATGTTCTACCAGAAGCATCCGTAATCGTTCCGCTCAACATCGTTGGTATATCTATACTTCTTTCATCTTTCACTTCTTCAATAGCAAATAAAGCTGCTTTAGCGTTAAGCGTATCAAACACCGTTTCTACTAATAACAAGTCAACACCGCCATCAACCAAAGCTTCTACTTGTTGTTTATAGGCAATGCGTAATTCATCAAAAGTTACTGCTCTGTATCCAGGGTCATTCACGTCTGGCGACATGCTCGCTGTTCTATTTGTTGGTCCAATTGAACCTGCTACAAAACGAGGTTTGTGGGGTTCTTTAGCAGTAAACTCGTCAGCAACTTCTTTGGCTATTTTAGCAGATTGATAATTCAATTCATATACCAAATCTTCCATCTGGTAATCGGCCATGGCAATGGTTGTTCCTGAAAAGGTATTGGTTTCAACAATGTCTGCACCAGCTTCAAAATATTTAGCGTGAATGGTTTTAATAGCTTCTGGCTGGGTAATAGACAGCAAATCGTTATTACCCTGCAAAGGCGTTGGATAATCTTTAAAGCGCTCGCCTCTAAAATCTTCTTCAGAAAACTTATAGGCTTGTAGCATAGTACCCATGGCACCATCTAAAATTAAAATACGCTCTTGTAAAGCTTGTTGTATGTTTGACATTTTGATATTATTTATATCTATATGTCATCAAGAAAAGTAAAAGAAACACTTTTCGTTATCTTTCTAATATTATTAAAATATTAGTAGAATGTAGCACCTTCTTTAAAAGTTAAAGGGTTGCCAAGGCTTCAATGGGTCTAATCCCTCTGCCTTTCTTGATAACAATTAATACGTTTATGAACTGATAAGCAAAAATAGCAACTATATTTTTGTTATCACAATAAATTACAAGAAATTATCTAGCTTATTCAAATAAAGAGGAAGACAAATAACGATCTCCTCTATCACAAATAATTGCTACAATTACACCTTTATCAATTGATTCAGCTATTTTTAAAGCACAAAACACTGAACCTCCGCTACTCATACCTGCAAAAACACCTTCTTCTTTAGCCAAACGTTGTGTCATTCCTTTGGCTTCTTCTTCTGTAACATCAACAACTATATCTACTTTTTTAGGATCGAAAAATTTTGGTACATACTCTGGTGACCATTTTCTAATCCCTGGAATTCTTGCTCCATCAGCAGGTTGAGCACCAACTATAGTTATACTACTGTTCTTTTCTTTTAAATAAGTTGAAACACCAGTAATGGTTCCTGTAGTTCCCATGGCTGAAACAAAATGAGTAACTTTACCTTCGGTTGCTTCCCAGATTTCTGGCCCTGTGGTTTTATAATGTGCTTTCCAGTTATCATCATTTTCAAACTGATTTAGCAATACATAGCCTTTGTCGTCTCTAAGCTGAAACGCTATATCTCGTGAGCCTTCTATACCAATATCTGCTGGAGTTAAAACAACCTCAGCACCATAAGCACGCATAGTTTTTACACGCTCTTCGGTTGAGTTTTCAGGCATGACTAAAACCATATTCAAGCCTAAAAGTTTTGCAATAAAAGCAAGGGCAATTCCTGTATTTCCGCTAGTAGCTTCTACCAAAGTCCCGCCTTTTTTTATATCACCCCGTTTTAAAGCTTCATTAATCATATTAAATGCAGCACGATCTTTTACACTTCCGCCTGGGTTATTACCTTCAAGTTTTAAAAAAAGTTTGACATTTTTATTTGAGACAATATGACTTGCTTCAACTAGTGGGGTATTCCCTATTTGATCTAGTATTGATTTACCGTATGCCATTCTTTTTAGGTCTGATTTTTATTTCAGTTTTATAAGTTACTAATGAATTTTCTGGCACAGATTCTGTAATCCAAACGTTTGCACCAATTATACTGTTAGCACCTATAATAATATGGCCGCCTAAAATGGTGGCATTTGCATAAATACAAACATTATCTTCTATAGTTGGATGCCTTTTTACCTTAGCTAAACTCTTACTAACTTGAACTCCTCCTAACGTAACACCTTGATAAATTTTAACATGATTCTTAATTATAGATGTTTCTCCAATAACAATTCCTGTTCCGTGGTCTATATAAAATGACTCCCCTATAGTTGCTCCAGGATGAATATCTATTCCTGTAATACCATGAACATATTCGCTCATCATTCTTGGAAGGATAAAAACATTCAATTTATAAAGCGCATGACTCAATCTATAAATTGAAATGGCATGAAAACCAGGGTATGCTAAATAAATTTCTTCTAAACAGTGCGAAGCTGGATCGTTATTCTCAAAAGCAATGGCGTCTAAATCTAATTTTTTTCTAATACCTGGAAGTTCTAACTTAAATGAATTCCAAATTTCTTTTCCATTTTCAATCTCTAATTTAGCTAATATCTTAAGAAAGGTTTTTTCTAAATATTCCCCATGTGCTTCTTCTTGTTCACAATCAAACAATGAATAAAACAATCTTTTAGTGAACGTTTTAACGGTATCTTTTAAACAAACATTATAGCTTTTTTTCACAGAACAAACATCTAATTAATAGCTTGAACTACTGCTTTTGGCGCTTCTTTACGAGTGCCATCAAAACCATCAACACCACTTACTGTTGTGTATTTTAAAACATACTTTTTACCTGGATTGATAATTCTATAGGCAGCTTGACACATTAAAGTCGCCTCGTGAAAACCACAAAGTATTAACTTTAATTTTTCTGGATAGGTGTTAACATCTCCAATAGCAAAAACACCTGGTATGTTAGTTTGGTAATTAAGAGTATTATCTACTTTTATAGCATTTTTTACAATTTCTAATCCCCAATTTCCAATAGGACCTAATTTAGGTGATAATCCGAATAAAGGAATAAAATGATCGGTTTCTAACTGCATTTCCTCACCATTTTTTACAACGGTAACACTTTCAACTTTACCTTCACCATGAATACCAGTTACTTCAGCTGGCGTGATTAAGTTAATTTTTCCTAAAAGCTTTAATTCGCCTACTTTTTCAACAGAATCTAGTGCGCCTCTAAACTCATTTCTTCTATGAATTAAGGTAACTTCTGAAGCTACATCGGCTAAAAATATACTCCAGTCTAAAGCAGAATCACCTCCTCCAGAAATAACTACTTTTTTATTTCTGTAAACCTCAGGGTCTTTAATAAAATACTCAACCCCTTTATCTTCGTAATTTGCTATACCTTCGATAGCTGGTTTTCGTGGTTCGAAAGACCCTAATCCGCCAGCAATAGCAACAACAGGTGCTTGATGTTTTGTACCTTTGTTAGTAGTTACAATAAAAGAACCATCATCTTGTTTTTCTATAGTTTCAGCACGTTCGCCAAGAGTAAAACCAGGTTCGAATTGTTTGCCTTGTTCTAATAGGTTTTTAGTTAAATCTCCTGCTAATATTTCTGGAAAACCCGGAATATCGTAAATAGGTTTTTTAGGATAAATCTCAGAACATTGACCACCTGGTTGTGGTAATGCATCAATTAAATGACATTTAAGTTTTAATAATCCAGCTTCAAAAACCGTAAATAATCCTGTTGGTCCAGCACCAATAATGAGTATATCTGTTTTAATCATTTTATACTTCTTTTTTTGCAATTAATCCTTTGGTGAATTCGTTTAGCGTTTCTACTTTTTGCCCGAAATCACCTTTTATTGTTTTTCTATATTCATTCAAATTTTTAACTAAATCGTCTACATTTTCTGGAATAACATCTTCAAAAAATTGACGTAATCGTTTAGCTGTTGTTGGCGATTTTCCGTTTGTCGAAATCGCCACTTTTACATTCCCTTTTGTAACAATGCCTCCCATATAAAAATCGCAATACGGCGGATTGTCGGCAACATTTATTAAAATACTCCTTTTTCTACAATGCTTATAAACTTTTACATTCACTTTAGGCACATCAGTTGTTGCAATAACTATATGTTTTCCTTTTAAATAACGCTTGCTGTACTTGTCTTTTATTAGTGTAACATCTCCTTTCTTAGACAAAGATAAAGTATCTTCTCTAAACATAGGCGACACAATTGTTACACAAGCATCTGGACTCGATTTTAATAAGAACCTTAGTTTTTCTTCGGCAACATTACCTCCCCCTACAATTAATACATTGAGATTTTGTGTTTTTAAAAAAATAGGGTACAAATTATTCCTTTCCATCCGCTAAGCTATTGCAAAATCTTTATAAATAGAATTTAACACGACGCGCTCTTTTACAACATCTCCAATAACGATTATAGCTGGAGAAGATAATTGTTTTTTTGCAACAATTTTTTCAATATTACTAATAGTGCCTACTCCAAATTTTTCGTTTTCTGTAGTTCCATTTTGAATGATTGCTATTGCTGTATCTTCCTTTTTTTCTGCTGAAAAAACCTTAACAATTTCATTAAGTTTACTCATGCCCATCAAGATAACAATGGTTGCTGTTGATTTTGCAGCCAATACCACATCATTGGATAATTTATGTGCTTTAGTAGTTCCAGTGATTACCCAAAAACTTTCTGAAGCTCCACGTTTTGTTAACGGAATACCTTGATATGCTGGTACTGCTATTGCTGAGGTTATTCCTGGCACAACATAAGTTTCAATACCAAATTGTCTGGCATAATCTATTTCTTCTGCACCGCGACCAAAAATAAATGGATCGCCACCTTTTAAACGCACAACATGCCCATGAGACTTAGCTCTACTAACAATAAGTTCATTAATTTGATCTTGTTGATAGGCATAACATCCTTTGCGTTTGCCCACAAAAATGAGCTCTGCTTTTGTGGACGCATATTCAAGTAATTCTTTATTAATAAGCGCATCATACAAAACAACATCTGCAGATTTAATAGCTTTAATAGCTTTAAGCGTTATTAAATCTACATCTCCAGGTCCTGCACCTACAACTGTTAATTTTGGGGTTTTATTACTCATCGTGTTTTTAAACTGCTTTCCTTTGAAGCCTATTTATTTCTGTTTCAGCTTCTCTGTAAGCTCTCACTTTATCTAAAAACTGATTCGCATTTTCTATATATTTTGATGCAAAATCTTGAGTTGGTGCGTACTTTTTAATTTGATAAATCAACTCAGAAAATTCAACTCCCAAATCTATTTTTCCGCTAGCTACAAACAGTTCATCAAATTGACTAATTATGCCTGCATGTGTATTTGTTTTTTTATTTTCGGCTAACAATAGTGCTTTTGCGGAATTTACTAAAGAACTATAAGCATGATAAATAGCATTCGAATACACTTTATCTTCAAAAGATTTTTTAGCATTTTCAATTTTCTCTTCACTATCTAAAAACAAGGTAGCTATTAAATCGATGACTACACCGGCACATTCGCCAATACCGATTTCTTTAACATATTTTTCTTCTTCTCCCCAATCGATAAAATCATCTTGAGTTAAATTGGTAACGTCTTGTAAATCATTTAAGAAATCATAAAAATACTTTTCACCTTTTTCTTTATAGTATTCAACAAATTGTTTTCCGTTAGCATTAGCTTCAAAGTCATTTAAAATTCTGCGTAAAGCTTCTGGCCCTCTTTTACTTGGTACTTTTACCACTTTATCCGCAAAAGTTGCATTGCCATTACCTAAATTTCCGCCGCCTAACAATACCTGTAAAGCTGGTGCCACTAATTTATCTGGCGTACGAACAGACATTCCTTGAAACCCAATATTTGCCATATTGTGTTGTCCGCAAGCATTCATACAGCCACTAATTTTAATCACTAAATCTTCGTTCTTTAAATATTGTGGGTATTCAGCTTTTATAACACGCTCTAACTCATCAGCAATTCCAGTACTACTTGCAATACCTAAATTACAAGTATCTGTGCCTGGGCATGCTGTAATATCTACGGCTTTATTATAGCCTGCTTCTACAAATCCTAATTTTTCTAATTCTTTATAGAAAAATGGCACCAATTCGCGTTTTACAAAAGGAATAACTATGTTTTGACGTAACGTTAATCGTAATTCACCAGCAGCATATTTTTCTACTAAATCTGCCAATAATCTTGCTTTATCTGTATAAAAATCACCTAAAAGCACTTTAATTCCAATAGCAACAAATCCCTCTTGTTTTTGAGGAATAAGGTTTGTTGACTTCCAAGTTTCAAACGCTTGTTGGTTTTTAATATCTACTAATGGAATTTCTTTAACTTCAACAGGTTTTGAAACCTCATAAGCATCAGCATCAATAGTAACCGATTTAAACTCAATGGCGTTTTGTTCTTCTTCAACTAAAGCTTTAAAAGCGTCTAATCCTATATCTTTTAATAAGAATTTCATACGTGCTTTGGCACGACTTTTCCGTTCACCATGACGATCAAAAACTCTTAAAACACCTTCCATTACTGGAATGATTTTATCAGTTGCTAAAAACTCATACAATATATCGGCATGACGTGGTTGCGAGCCTAAACCTCCACCAATCATGACTTTAAATCCGCGCTCACCATTTTTAATTTTTGCAATAAAACCTAAATCGTGCATGTAGGACAATCCGGTATCTTCATCTGAAGATGAGAATGACACTTTAAACTTTCGCCCCATTTCTTGACAAATTGGGTTACGTAAAAAGAAGCGAAACAAAGCATCGGCGTAAGGCGACACATCAAACGGCTCATTAACATCAATCCCAGCAGTTTCACTCGCCGTAACATTACGTACGGTATTTCCACATGCCTCTCTTAAAGTTATATCATCACGTTCTAATTCTGCCCACAATTCTGGCGTTCTATTTAAATCGACATAATGAATTTGAATATCTTGACG
>NZ_CAXIBN010000142.1:0-7892 GCF_964021735.1 uncultured Wocania sp.
GTGCGATGGCTAAACTATATGCCTCAAAAGTGGCGATGGAACACACGGTTGAAGCCGTGCAAATTCATGGTGGTAATGGCTTTGTAAAAGAATATCATGTGGAGCGTTTAATGCGTGATGCAAAAATTACTCAGATTTACGAAGGCACTTCTGAAATCCAAAAAATTGTGATTTCTAGGAGTATTATAAGAGATTAAGTCGTATAATTACTATATCGTACAAAATATAATTTTATATTTAACTTTTAAGCGATGCCATATCGATTACAAAACGATAGTGTACATCACTCTTTAGCATGCGCTCATAGGCAGTGTTAATATCCTGTATGTTTATAATCTCAATTTCAGAAGTAATATTGTGTTTTCCGCAGAAATCCAATAGCTCTTGTGTTTCTGCAATGCCACCAATTAAAGATCCTGCAACTGCTTTACGTCCCATAATCATTGGCACTGAATTCAACATAGCGTCTAACGGCCCTAAGTAACCTACCAAAACCAGAGTACCATTGGTGTTCAAGGTTGCTACATAAGGATTTAAATCATGGGTGTAAGGCACAGTATCGATTATAACATCAAAATAGTTTTGAACACCTGCCATTTGCTTGTCATCTGTCGATATAACAACTTGATTAGCGCCCAAATCCACAGCATCTTTTGTTTTATTTGGCGATCTTGAGAATAGAGTAACTTCAGCTCCTAAAGCATTGGCTAACTTTATTGCCATGTGCCCCAGGCCGCCAAGACCAACAACGGCAACTTTACTTCCTTTCCGAACGTTCCAGTGCCGCAAGGGCGACCATGTTGTAATTCCTGCGCATAATATTGGAGCGATACCTGCAAGATCGAGATTTTCGGGAATGTTTAAAACAAAATCTTCATCAACAACAATACTTTCTGAATATCCGCCAAATGTATGTGTGCCCAAATGTTTGTCTTGACCACCATAAGTACCAACCCATTCCGGACAATACTGCTCTAAATCGTTTTTGCAATTGTTGCAAGTTCTGCAAGAATCAACCAAACACCCAACAGCGACTAATTGACCTACTTTAAACTTAGTTACTCCTTTTCCAACTTCGGTAACCTTACCAACGATTTCATGACCTGGTACAACGGGATACACACTAAAGCCCCAATCGTTGCGTGCAAAATGCAAATCGGAATGACAGACGCCACAATACAGAATATTTATTTCAACATCCTTTAAAGTTACTACTCTGCGGTCAATATTTAATGGGGCTAAAGCAGCATCAGCAGCCTCTGTACCAAATGCCTTAATGTTTTTTACATTCATAGTAATTTAATTTTAAGAATTAATTAAGTAGGCGCATTTGGGAAATACGAATGCTATAATATCGTTTTTAGGGAAATGAGTTAAAACGAGACTGTAATATACGAAAAATATTTCCTCTTTAATAAAACTATTTTATTTCAAATCATTCAAATTATTTAAAACCAAACGCAGTTCGCCATAGCTGTATTCATCGTTTAATTGCTGTTTTAAATTTGAAAGGCTTTCGAAAGTGTGTTATGGAACAAGGTTTTTTAATTCTTTATAATGGATTTTGGAAATTAAATTGGTTATTTTCACTTCGCCCGTAGAATTAAAATTCGAATCGCGCTCTTCTATTAATTCAACTCTTATTCCAGTTTAAAAAGGATTGTACAAATTGTTCTTTTTTTCTTAAAGATACGGGTATTTTTATACCGTTTTTTAAATGAATAGTTCCAGATTTTTCGTACTTATCGATAAACTTAAAGTTTACCATAAAAGATTGATGCGGTCTTGAAAAATTTGCCTTAGTAAGCCGTTCTTCAAAATCTTTTAGTGTTTTAGAAACCACATATTTTTTATTATTGCAATTATAAAATGTGGTATAACCTTTATCTGATTCACAGTACACTAATTCGTTTAAATCTATTACCTGAAAGCTATCGTGAAGCGACAAAATCAGTTTTTGGTCATCATTCCCCCAAACTGTTTTCGTCTTTTTAATTTGCTTTTGCTGTTCTGTTACCGTAATGCTTTTAACTTTATGTAGCGCATCTTTTAACTCTAAAACATCTACAGGTTTTAAAATATAATCTACAGCTCCAAATTTTAAGGCTTTAAGAGCATATTCTTCGTAGGCAGTAATAAAAATTACCTTAAAACTTAAATGTTCGGTTTGTTCTAAAAAATCAAAAGCATTACCATCTAAAAGATTTATATCTAAAAAAATTAACTCTGGCTTACAAGCGTTGGCTACCACAACTGCGTCTTTTACAGAGGCACACTCGCCTAGTACTTCTACTTCAGCCTCTATTAGCTGTAATAAATTTAGCAGCGCTTTTCTAATATAGGCTTTATCTTCTACTATTAATGTTTTCATTATGCTTCAACAGTTTTATGTGGAATTATCAATGTTACTATAGTGCCTTGCTCATTATAATTTTGTCTATCCTCGGTGGTTACCCAACCTTTCATTTTTAGATCTTTTGATAAAATTTTTAATCGTTCTGTAGTTATTGTAGTTGATAAAGATGTTTTGTGACTATTTTTAGTTTCTTTTTGGGTATTTATTCCAATTCCATTATCTGTAATGGTACAAATTAAATTTTTATTTGAATAATTAAGGTTTATATCAATAGTTTTAGGATTCATTTTCTCTGTAAAAGCATGTTCTATGGCATTTTCAACAAATGGCTGAATAAGCATAGGTGGGACTTGAAGTATATTGCTATCAACAGTGTTATCAATTGTAATTGAATATTGATAAGAATCGTTTTCTAAATTCTGAAGCGCCAAGTAATTTTCTATGGCAAGTAATTCTTGAGAAAGTAGTACTAGTTTATCTCTTGAATTTTCTAAAGTAATGCGCATTAATTTGGAGAATCTAGACAAATAATTAATCGGTTTTTTTTCTTCTTTATTTAAAATCATGCCTTGCAATACGGAGAGAGAATTAAAGATAAAATGTGGAGTCATTTGACTACGCAATAATTTTTGCTCTATAACTGCATTTTGAGTTTTAGCTTTTGCGTGCCTTAATTTTTGGTAAAAAATAACAGATCCTAATAGCATAGAAACCATAAGTACACCAATAATTGCCCATAAATAGTTACGTTGGGTTCTTTCTAAATTTATATTAGTTGTTGTAATTGTTTTAGTAAGCTGTAGTTCCTTTATACCAGCAGAATCTATTGCTTGTTTGTATTTATACTCGGCTTCTAATTGAGCTATTCTTTCAATATTCTCTTTGTTGAATAAGCTATCATTCAACTTTTTAAATTCTTTATAGCTTTCAAAAGCTTTTTTATACTGCTTCGTATTTTGATAAACTTCAGAGAGTATGTCTACAGCTATTTTTTGAGATTCCAATAAGTCTAATTCTTTGGCTATTTGTTGGCCTTGCAAAGCAAAAGTGAGCGCTTGCAAATAATGCTTATCATGTAAGTACGTTTCAGCAATACCTAAAAAGCTAGTAGACAAAATACGTTTGTTTTCTGTTTTTTTACTTATGTTTTTTGCATTTTTGTAATTTTTACGAGCAACTATTGGCTTACCAAGTTTTAAATAGGCATTTCCAATATTAATGTAGGTTATTGAAGTATGCTTAAAATCATTAATTTCTTGACTTACTTGCAAAGATTTACTAAAATATTCAATAGCTTTTGAATACTCCTTCTTATAAAGATAAATACTACCGATATTACTCTTATTTACCGATATAAGTTTTTTGTTTTTAACTTTATGAGATAAACTTAAAGACTCATAAAGATGCTGTAAAGCTTTATCATATTTTTTTATAGAAATATATGTTTCACCCAAATTGTTATGCATTCTAGCCATGCCCATTATATCTCCCATTTTTTTATCATAATCAAGACTTTTATTAAAACTCTCGATAGCTAATGGGTAATTGCCTTGCACTTTATAAACAACGCCTAAATTGCTATGAACATAAGAAATACCATCTTCATCATTAATAACTTCACTAATAATAAGTGCATCCTTATAGTTGGCAATGGCATTCTTGTAATTTCCAATTTCCGAATATACATTTCCAGTATTTATAAGACTTGTGACAATTTCTCTTTTATTGTTTAGCTCCCTGTAAATTTTGGTCGCATTTTGATAATTTTTTATAGCTTCATCATACCTAGATAAATCGTAATAGGTAATTCCGAAAGCTACATACACATCAGCAACTCTTTTTTTGTCTTGTATAATTTCGTAATACTTAAGCGATTTATTAAAAAAATGTAAACTTTCTGTGTAATTAGCTTTGATATTCTCAAGCATACCTTTTAAATAATAAACTCGAGCTTTTCCCATTTCATAATTTAAAATAGTGCTTAGACTATCAGCTTCATTTAGGTAACGATCGGTTGTATCAATATCCTTTCTAAAATTAGCACGCGACAAATCATATAATAAGTTAACACGGGTGGTATCATTAAAATTATAATTATCTAATTGAATTTTAAGACTATCTATCTTTTTATTTTGGGCTAAAAAAGCTCTAGGAAAAGATAAGAAGATAACAAAAAGAAGAATATATGTATTAGTAATTTTCATATAAATAGAAATATTTCAAGCTAATTACAATATAATTTTTAACGATAACAAATAAAATGAAAACATTACAATTCGATAAAAACAAAATACTAACTACAAGTACTTCAATAAAATACTTGTAGCTAGCAAAAAGTTAAATCTAGTTATAAAATTACGGCTTATATACAAGCACTAAAAAAATAGAAAGCTAAAAATTAATGCATACAATAAAACCAAAGACAACTCTAACCTATATCTTTCTAAAAAACTAAGCATATTAAACAAATTTATAATATCTATTAATTAACAATAACTTTTTTGGTAGCTATTCCTTTATCAAAATTGAGCTTTAAAACATAAATACCGCTTGATAAAGTTGATGTTTTTATTTCATTACTTGTACCTGTAGTTATTTTAGCTCCAGTAATATTATAAATGCTATAGTTTTTTAATTTAATGTTATTTGGATACGAAATTTTTAAAGCATCAGCTGCAGTAATTACTTTTACATCATTTTCTAATTCAAAATTAGAGTTGCTTAACAACGCATCTTCACTTACTGGGTTAAATCCTGTCCATAAAGCTCCTGCATCTGTAACATAAGCTCCTAAAGTACCTGCTGGTATATGTAAATGAATGCCACTGCGATCTCCAGAAATATGAAACGTATCATTTGTTCCTGTGGTTATTATAGGTGGTGTTGTAGCTAACGAGGTTACACTAGTTAAAGGGTTAGCAGCAAAAGCTATGGAACCAATACTGGTAACACTGGCTGGTATATTAACACTAGTTAAGTCGTTATCAGTAAAAGCACCAAACTCTATGTTTTCTACACTATTACCAATAGTAAGACTGGTTAAATTATTGGTTACAAAAGCCTGAGAACCAATAGTGATAACACTATCTGGAATTGTTACACTTGTTAAGCTATTAGTATTAAAGGCAGAAACTCCAATAATTGTAACACTATTAGGTATAGTAACGCTCGTTAAACCTTTGCTAAAAAAGGCAGCATTTCCAATTTCTGTAACATTGTATACCGTAGAACCATCAGTAATAGTTGCAGGTATACTCACATTAGTGCCACTTGCTGAATTATAATCTGTAACCTTTAGCGCATTTGCCGATATATTGGTTTCTTCAAATATCATTTTAAAACCTGTCCATAAAGCACCAGTATTTGTAGTATATATATCTGTAGTGCTATTAGGGATTATTAAATTAATATTACTGCGATCAATATTAAAAGAATCGTTAGTTCCGGCTGTAGTAATAGTTGGTGGTGTTGTAGCTAATGAAATAATATCGGTCAATGGGTTATTGTAAAAAGCAGAATCACCAATACTTGTTACACCAGCAGGAATACTAACACTAGTTAATTGATTGGTGTTAAAAGCACTAACACCTATACTGGTAACACTATTTCCAATAATTACACCTGTTAGGTTATTTGCTCCAAAAGCTAAATCATCAATACTGGTAACACCATCTGGTATAACTATATTAGTTAAGTTGTTCTGTAAAAAAGCATTGGCACCAATACTAGTAACTGAATTTGGTATAGTAACACTAGCAATATTATTATAACTAAAAACATGTTCACTCAAACTAGTAAGGCCATTTCCAATAACTAAACTAGAAATAGTATTAGATGAAAAAGCAAGAGATCCAATATTAGTAACACTATCTGGTATAGTAACACTATTTAAACTATTAAATCGAAACGCAAATTCACCTATACTGGTAACGTTATTTCCTATAACTACATCTGTCATATTATTATTCTGAACAAATGCACCATCTCCAATTGTTATAACACTATCAGGAATTGTAATGCTTGACAAATTATTAAAACTAAAAGCCTGCACACCTATACTAGTTACACTATTAGGAATACTAACGCTTATTAAACTACTTTGATTATTAGCAAAAGCACTATCACCAATTGTTACAACACCACTGGGAATAGTTACAGTTGTTAAACTATTTAAAGAAAAAGCACCAGTACCAATAGTTACAACACCGTTAGGAATGGTTATACTTGTTAATCCATTACTTTTAAAAGAATTATCGCCAATTTCTGTTACACTATAAGTTACTGAATTATAATCAACTGTACTTGGGATATTTACAGCACTTCCCCCAGTTATATCATAGTCTCTTGTCTTAACTGTATCTGGCGATAATGAAGTGATTTGATAGGTAATAAAATTATCAATAAAAGTATCGCCAACCGTTTGCGCATACCCTATTACAGATATACAAAAGATCGTTAAAATAAGTAGATTTTTTTTCATGTTTGATTTATTTAAGGTTTATAAAAAGCCAAACTACCTTTATAAAACAAATTGAGAAATAGCGAATCTTTTTTTGAAGGATTTAAAGTAATAAACGTTAGGATTGATTTAATATCCGTTTTGAATTAATTAGGAATATCTCAACAAAAAAGTTAAAACTTATTTTTATTTTGGATTTTCAACTTTTCAAATCCTCTAAAACTAAACGCAATTCGCCATAAGAATATTTATCATCTAGTTGATGCTTTAAATCTGAGAGGTTTTCAAATTTATATTTAGGAATAAGAGCTTTTAACTCTTTATAGTGTACTTCGGAAATTAAATCGGTTATTTTCACTTCGCCTGTTGGAATAAAATACGCTAAATGCCCTGTTACAGTTGTAGGATTGAGTTCTCTTTGGTTAGCTATTTCATCGATTGATTTTCCTGCTTTAAATAATTCTAAAGATTCTTTTTTAGTATCACCTCGTTTTTTCTTTGGCTTTTCTACTTCAAACAAATCTTCCGAGTTAGATATTTCAATATCATTTTCTTCACAATATGCATGAATAACTTTTAGAATTTTGGCACCATATTTTTCTACACGGGTTTTACCCATTCCATTAACCTGTAGTAATTCTTTTTTATTGGTGGGTAAGGTTTCGCAGATTTCGTATAAAGCTTTTTGAGTGAACACTTGATAATGAATCAAATCATTTTCTGTTGCTATATTGTTTCTAAGCACTCTTAACAACTCAAATAATTCAATATTTGTTGTACCGTCAATTATTGATTTTCGGGGTTTCTTAGGTTTCTCTTTAGCAAGAAAAACAGACTTTGCTCGCAATTCTAAAAATGTATTGACATTAAAACCTTTTTCCAACCCTTGAAAGTATAATAGCTTAGCTGCTAATAATTCTTCTATCGTGTCTTGTTGTTTATTAATATCTTTTTCAATCGCTTTATTATCCGTAGTAAAACCTAAGGTTTTTAAAGGCTCACTAATGGTGGTTTTGGTTTGCTCACTAAAATAGTGTATTGCTTTTACAAAACGCTCTTGAATATCTTTACTAGATT
>NZ_CAXIBN010000143.1:0-7871 GCF_964021735.1 uncultured Wocania sp.
GGTATAAGTTTTAGTCGTTTTTGTTTTTATAACAACCTCTTCTCCTGCTCTGTTTAGCACCACTTCAATATCTTTTCCTGGTTTCCAAGAAAATACATCTTGCAAAACAGTATTTGCACTTTGCAAAGTAACCGCTGTTCCGTTAATAGATTTTATAATATCGTTTGGTTTTGCACCGTTGTCTGCCCAAAAACTGTTTTCTAAAACCATATCTGTGAAAAAGATGGTGCCTGTTTGTCCGTCGCCACTAACTATTGGTACGCCATTCATTAATATATAATTGGTTTCTACTTTGCCTTCACCAATTTCTAATCCTACTTTTTCTAAAAATGTATTGTAATTAATTGGAATATCGCCTATAACATGATCATTAAAAAATGATTGCAATGAAGGGTAAGTCATCGCTACAATTTCATCAATCAATTTATCATCTTCAAATGGTTTATTTTTTCCGTATTTGTTCGATAACTCTTTCATTAAAGATAAAACACCTCTGTTACCTTTACTTTCTTCTCTCATTAAAATATCTATACACATACCAATTAAAGCACCTTTTTGGTACACGTTTAAATATTGATCTTTATATGGGGCTTTTAAAACATTTTCGCTCATTATAGTAAAACTCATAGCATCATTCATTTGAGAAGCCATTTGAATTTTATCCATCATTTTATTGTAAAAAGAAGTCTCATCAATTAAACCTTCACTAATTTGAAACAACGATGCAAAATATTCAGTAACACCTTCGTACATCCATAAATGTTTTGAAAATGTTGGATTATTATAATCGAAATAATGTATATCTTCAGAATGCACATTTAACGGCGTAACAATATGAAAAAACTCATGAGACACTAAATCAATCATACTTTCTTCAAGAGCGTCTTTAGGCATAGCTTCTGGCATAACAGCCACAGTTGATGTATGATGCTCCAATGCTCCAAAACCTTTTGGAGAGGTTTCTTCACCATCAGATAAATACAAGTAAATATCGTAACGTGGTGTAGTATTAATATCTCCTAAATACCCTTTTTGTGCTTTCATCATCTTGTATATCGTTTCTTTTAACGACTTAGCCGAATGCACTTTGTTTGGAGAATACACACTTAAAACAATTTTAATATCGCCAACTACAAACTCTTCAACATCCATATTACCATACATCATTGGGTTATCGGTAATATCAAAATATCGTGGTGCAAAATAACTTGTAGTTATGTTTTTGCCATCTTCACTTAATTTAGAACCCATATTTTGTAAAGCTGAAGTTCGGGACAACCCTGTTGAAGCGGTTACATCCAATTTATATTGATTATTTTTTAGTGAATCAAAATACCCAATAAAGCCATGTAAATTCAATACATAATTTTCGGGTTCTATATTTGTTCCAGATGGTGAAAAAGGGGTTTCTTTCCCAATACCACCTTCAGCTTCAATATCAAAAGTATCATTAACTAAATAAGTAATTTTATCTAATTGTTTGGCATTATTAATCGTCCAGGAATTGGCATCAGTTTTAGTAACTACCATTTCATTTCCTTTATAATCAAAGGCTTTAAAATCATCAATATAACTTCCAAAATCACTTACAGAATAAGTGCCTTGTACTACTTTTGGCAATCGGTATGTTACAGTTTCTACAGTAAAACGTCCTGGATTAATAGTAACAGGCGCTTTATCGTTTACAACTTTATCTAAATGTATTGAAGTTTCAATTGGTAAACTAGTTGCTAAATCGTTAGTCGTATTTTTTGTAGAGCTACAACTAGCTAATAAGATTCCTGCAAATAATGCAGTTAGTATTCTATTTTTCATTTATATAATTATATGTTCAGTTTATTCACGCCGAAAATACTATTATGTTACGATGTCCATTCTTAAGATTCTGTTAAAAAAGCTGAATTATTCTTATTTTCGCAACATGCAAAATCCCCTAATAAGTATACTAACACCTTTTAAGAATACTGGAGCTTTTTTAGAACCCTGCATAAATTCCATTTTAAAACAAACTTACACCCATTGGGAATTATTAATTATTGATGATTCCTCTACTGATTCTAGCTATAACATTGTTGAAACATTTGCTAAAAAAGATAGTAGAATTAAGCTTTTAAAGAATTCGGGTAGCGGTATTATTGATGCATTGAAACTCGCTTTTAATAACAGCGAAGGCGAATTGATAACCAGAATGGATAGCGATGATGTCATGCAACCAAACAAATTAGAAACATTAGCAAACAACCTTTTAACACATGGAAAACGGCATGTTGCCATTGGATTGGTTAATTATTTTTCTGAAGATGGCATAAAAGACGGTTATAAAAATTACGAAACTTGGTTAAACAAGCTAACAAAAACAGGCAGTAATTATTCTGAAATTTATAAAGAGTGTGTTATTCCATCACCTTGTTGGATGGTTTACAGAAGCGATTTAATTGCATGTAATGCTTTTAACCCAAACACCTATCCTGAAGATTACGATTTAGCTTTTAGATTTTACAAACACCATTATAAATGCATTCCTTGTGCTGAAATAATACATAATTGGCGCGATTACAGTTCACGAGCCTCAAGAACTCATGTGCATTACGCCGAAAATCATTTTATAGATTTAAAGCTTAACTATTTTTTAGAGTTAGATTATACCCCAAATAAAAAACTTGTGGTTTGGGGTGCTGGTAATAAAGGGAAAATTATTGCAAAAAAATTAATTAAAAAAGATATTGCGTTTGATTGGATTTGCGATAACCACAAAAAAATTGGGCGAGATATCTACGGAAAAATTTTGCAACCTTTTAGTCACTTAAAAACTATTAAAAATCCACAAAGTATTATTACCGTAGCCAATAAAGATGCTCAAAAAGAAATACATTCCTATTTAAAATCAATACACATGGCTAATAAGAATGATTATTTCTTTTTTTGCTAACAAATTATTATATTCACTTGCTTAAAAAATCATTATAATGAATCTAAAATCAATCTTAGTCTTACTCCTTTTTTCGCTATTCTTTTCTAATCAAGCAACAGCTCAAAAAAAAACATCACTCTTTAACGGAAAAGACCTTAGCGGTTGGACTATTTACGGCACAGAAAAATGGTATGTTGAAGATGGATTATTAATATCTGAAAGTGGTCCTGATAAAGAATATGGCTATTTAGCTACTGAAGAACATTATAAAAATTTTGAATTAACTATGCAATTCAAACAAGAAACAGATAACGGAAATAGTGGTGTTTTTATTCGCTCAACTATTGAAGGTACTAAAGTTAGTGGTTGGCAAGTAGAAGTTGCTCCTCCAAATTTACACACTGGTGGTATTTACGAATCTTACGGTCGTGGTTGGTTAATTAAGCCTGTTCCAGAAAAAGAATCTGTTTTAAAATCTGGAAAATGGAATAAATTAAAAATAAGAGCTATTGACGGTAAAATAACCTCGTGGTTAAATGGTGTGCAAATGGTTACTATTGATGATGAAAAAATTGGCGCTGGCAAAGGAAGCATTGCGTTACAAATACATAGTGGCGGTGGCATCTTAATTAAATGGCGAAAGTTGTATCTTAAAAAACTATAAACAAAAAAAATATTTTATTCTTTTCTATTTTACTTTTATTAAAAAAATTATGTAGGTTTGACAAATCTAAAAAGGAATGCAGTTTAAACACCCCGAACTTCTTTACGCATTATTCTTACTGCTTATTCCAATAATTGTTCACTTATTTCAACTCAGAAAATTTAAAAAAGTAGCCTTTACAAATGTGGCTTTTTTAAAAGAAGCGACACTTAAAACACGTAAAAGTTCACAAATAAAAAAATGGCTAATCCTTTGTACCAGATTATTATTATTGGCTGCCATTGTTTTTGCTTTTGCTCAACCATTTACTTCTAAAATTGATGCTTTAAATACTAAAAAAGAAACTATTATTTATTTAGATAATTCTTTTAGTATGCAAGCTAAAGGTAATCATGGCGAACTTTTAAAACGCGCCGTTCAAGATCTTATAAACAATGTGCCAGAGAACGAAAACATCTCGTTGTTTACAAACAACACAGTTTATAAAAACACAACCATTAAAGCTATAAAAAATGATTTGCTTCAACTCGATTATTCTGCGAGTAATTTAACCACCGAAGCTATATTACTAAAAAGTAAGGCGTTTTTTAAAAATAAAACTAATACTTTAAAAAATATAGTTTTAATATCTGATTTTCAGAATAATAATAACAAAATAAACATAAGAAAAGATTCTCTAAACAATTTACATTTTGTTAAATTATCACCTATAAACTCAAACAACATTTCTGTTGATAGTGCTTATATTTCTAACACGTCGCCAACCCAAATCGAACTTACGGTACAGTTAAAACAAAGTGGAAATAGCATTGAAAATATACCAGTATCTTTATTTAATAATGATAATTTAATTGCTAAAACTTCGGTTGAAATTAATGATGAAGCAAGAACAACATTCATACTTCCTGTAAATGAAATTATTAATGGAAAACTAACTATTAACGATACACATTTACAGTTCGACAACAGCTTGTTTTTTAATATAAACGATAGCTCTAAAATTAACGTACTTGCCATAAATGAAGCAGACGATTCGTTTTTAAAACGTATTTACAATAGCTCTGAATTTAATTACACCTCTACTCCAGCCAATCAATTAAACTACAATCTTTTAGATAGCCAACATCTTATTATTTTAAACGAATTAAACACCATTCCTAATGCATTAATTTCTGCTATAAATGCATTTACAAATCAAGGTGGCTCATTAGTTGTTATTCCATCCAAAGACATCGAAAAACCGTCTTATAACACACTTCTTTTAAACCACGCCACTTCTTTTAATAATTTAATAACAAACGAAAAGCGCATTACCACCATTAACTATTCGCATCCTTTATATAGCAATGGCGTGTTTGAAAAACAAGTACGCAATTTTCAATATCCAAAAGCAAATAGCTTTTACAATGTGACTTCAAATGTGGCTTCAAAAGTTTTGAGTTTTGAAGATGGCAAAGCGTTTTTGTATCAAAGTCAAAATACCTTCATATTCACTACCGCTTTAAATAGCACTAATTCGAATTTTAAAAATTCGCCTTTAATTGTTCCCACGCTTTATATTATTGCGAAACTCAGCTTTAAAATCCCTCAATTGTATTACACTATTGGTGAAGAAAACAGTTTTGATGTTGATACCCAATTGCAACAAGATGATATTTTATCTCTGGTAAGTGATGATATAAATATGATTCCGAAACAGCAATACTTCAATAATAAAGTTGTCATTAACACGTCTGAAAACCCATTGATTGCTGGCATATACTCTATAAAAAATAAAGCTAAAACTATTATAAATGTTAGCTATAATTATAATAGAAATGAAAGCGATTTAGTTTACAGCAATCTTTCAAATTTAGAGGGTGCAACTGTAAGCAATTCTATTACAGAAATTTTCGATACTTTAAAAAGTAACTCAAAAATTAATGCGCTGTGGAAATGGTTTGTTATTTTTGCACTAGCATTATTGCTTATTGAAATGCTCATCTTAAAATATTTTAAATGAACATACTTATAAAGTCTGCTACAATTATTGATTCCAAAAGCGAGTTTCATAACACAACTCAAGATATATTAATTGAAAAAGGTGTGATTTCAAAAATTGGAAACCACTTAAAAAACCCAAAAAATTATCAAGAGATTACATTAGACAACTTGCATATATCTCAAGGTTGGTTTGATAGTAGCGTGTGTTTTGGAGAACCTGGTTTTGAAGAACGCGAAACGATTACGAACGGACTTAAAACCGCAGCTGCGTCTGGCTTTACAGCAGTAGCAATGCATGCCAACACAAATCCTGTAATAGATTCGAATTCTGATATTACATTTGTAAACTCAAAATCAGCAAACAACGCTGTAACTTTATTGCCCATTGGTGCGCTTACAGTGAATAGTAAAGGTGAAGATTTAGCTGAATTGTTTGATATGAAAAGCGCAGGTTCGGTAGCTTTTTACGACTATAAAAAATCAATCTCTAATCCAAACCTTATGAAAATTGCGCTGCAATATGCAAGTAATTTTGATGGTTTAGTGTGCTCGTTTCCGCAAGAAAATAAAATTTCTGGACACGGTGTTATGAATGAAAACATAACAAGTACCACTTTAGGCTTAAAAGGAAATCCTGCTTTAGCTGAAGAATTACAAATAGCACGCGATTTATTTTTGTTAGAATACACAGGCGGAAAACTACATATTCCAACCATTTCAACAGCAAAATCGGTAGATTTAATTAGAGCTGCTAAAAAAAAGAAATTAGATGTGAGTTGTAGTGTCGCTATTCATAATCTGTATTTTACTGATGACACTTTAAATGATTTTAACACACACTTTAAAGTATTACCACCACTAAGAACCCAGCATGATGTTGAGGCACTAATTGAAGGCATTAAAGATGGCACAATTGATATGGTTACAAGCGACCACAACCCTATAGACATTGAACAAAAAAAGATAGAATTCGATCATGCCGATTACGGCACTATCGGGCTTGAATCTGCTTTTGGAGCTTTACAAAACATTTTTACAACTAAAAAAACAATTGAGATTTTAACCAAAGGAAAATCGAGATTCGGATTAGAAAACACTTCCATAAATATTGGTAACACACTGGACATTACACTTTTTAATCCAGATTCGAAATATACATTCACCAAAAAGGATATTATTTCGAAATCTAAAAATGCCATTTTTGAAAATGAAACTTTAAAAGGAAAAGTTTATGGTATTATTTCGAACAATAAGGTTTCTTTAAACTCATAATCATGACACAGCAAGATATTGAAGAAGGCAAAGGTTTAGCCATAATAAGTTATTTAACTATTATAGGAACTATTATTGCGTATTTTATGAATAACGATAAAAAAAATGTTTTTACTAGTTTTCATGTTAGACAATCGCTAGGCTTATGGCTAACCTATTTTGTACTGGCATGGGTTGTTAGTGCTGTAAATAGTTGGTTTGCCACTTTAGGTTTTTGGGCATTTTTCGGGATACTTTTTATTTATGCATTTATAAATGCTGTAGGTGGAAAAGCTTTAGAAATACCGCTTGTTGGTGCTTTTTATCAAAAAATATTTTCAAATTTAGGTCGATAGATGATTAACACACAACTTTCCTTACAACATATCATTCGAGAATCTACTTTAACAGAACAAGCACCATTATTAATTATGATGCACGGTTATGGTAGTGATGAAAACGATTTGTTTTCGTTCGCTAACGAATTACCAGAAGAACTTTTTATTATCTCTGTAAAAGCTCCTTATCCATTACAACCTTATGGCAATGCGTGGTATGCTATTAACTTTGATGCCGATAAAGGCAAATGGAACGATAACGAGCAAGCTAAAGAATCTCTGGAATTAATTGCAAATTTTATTGACGAAGTCATAAACAATTATCCTGTAAACAAAAACAATGTGTCGCTTTTAGGATTTAGCCAAGGTAGCATTTTAAGCTATGCTGTTGCACTAACTTACCCCGAAAAAGTAAAAAATGTTATAGCATTAAGTGGTTATATTAACCAAGATATTCTACCAAAAGCTATTAAACAAAAAGATTACTCTCATTTAGATTTTTACTGTTCACACGGTAGTGTCGATCAAGTTATCCCTGTAGATTGGGCGCGACAAACTTCACCTTTTTTAAATGCGCTCAACATTAAGTATGTGTATTCTGAATTCCCTGTAGGACACGGTGTTGCACCGCAGAATTTTTTTGAGCTTAAAGATTGGCTGAGTAAACGCATTTAAGCTTCACTTATTTTTTAATATTTCTGTAAGAAAAATTAATTATATTTAC
>NZ_CAXIBN010000144.1:0-7856 GCF_964021735.1 uncultured Wocania sp.
GCTAATCATAAAATTTAAAATTTCCACTGTTTGCTTATTCTTCCTAACCCGCAAAGTATAGACCGCACTCTGACTAACTTTTAGTATATTTATTAACTAATTGAAAACCCTTATGCTAACTACTACCTATAACAAGCTATAAGATTCATAGAACGCAGCAAGCGGTTCCAACGTGGATGCTGCGCATCCACGAACCTTATACTTTGCGGGTTAGCAATAATTTTGGGTATACCTAGAAAATATGAGAGTTGAATTTATAGGACACGGAATAAAAGGCAATAAAAATACTGTTGGCGATTATATTTGTAGTTCGCTAAATGATAATTTATATAACTCATTTACGGCATTTTCTGCATTCACGAAAATGTCAGGTATAAATGCAATTAAAAATGAATTACTACAAGCTAAAAATGACGGTAAATCCTTAAAGTTTTATTTAGGCATTGTCGAAAAAGGAACGTCTCGAGAGGCTTTAGAATTTATGATTGAAAACAAAATTCAAACTTGGATTTTTTGTACTAGTAGTTCTATTATGTTTCATCCGAAAATCTATTTTTTTGAAGGTAAAACAAAAACTAGATTTATTACTGGTTCATCTAATTTAACGAAACCTGGACTTTTTGACAATGTTGAAGCATCTACGTTAATGGAATTCACAACGACTGATAGTCAAGGTCAAAAATTTAAACGAGAATTTTTTGATTATTTCTCAACAATTCTCGATGGTACGGATAACAACGTGGAAAAATTAAATAAAGAAGTTTTAGATGACTTAATAAATTCAGGATTTGTTTTTGGAGAACACGAAACTAGAGATGATTTTTATATCACGAATAAAAATAAAGGCCTTTTCGGTAATCGTAAAAGAAACAAATTTGATAAAGAGGAAATAGGAAATCTTAAAACCCCAAAAACTTACAGAAGTCGTTCTATTTACGAGGAAACAGTTACTCAAAGTTATTTAGATAATTGGAATGAATTATTTCAAGAATATTTGGATTATTCTAAAGCTGAGAATAGGAACACAGTTGCAAAAGACAATGGAAATTACAGATTGTATACTTGGTATAGGAAACAGAAGATTTTTTATGTAAAAAAGATAATTCCAAAAGAACATTTTGAGAAATTAAAACAAGCAGGCTTTTACTTTGGCGACGCTAAAAAACTTAAATATCAGAACATTGAAGAAGAATGGTTAGATGTTTTGTTGGATGCGCTTTTAGATAAGGAGGACATTAGAATGAACCATCGTTATGTTTACAATGAGAAAAAGCTAGGAACTTGGTTAGTCTATGTGAGACAAGAAAACAAAAAAGGAAAGAAACTTGAATTAAAAAAAATAATTAATGATTTAGGTTTTCACTTTAAAGATACAAGTCGCTCTACAAAGGATGTTGTTGAGAGGTTTGCTAATGAACTTCTTGTATCGGAAAACCCTTCAAAAGTTAATTTTAGAAATAGGTTCAATCATCAAGTTTCACCTAATAGAAAAAAAATACCTAAAAAACTTCAATTAAAAGTAGAAGATGCTTGGAGAAAAAGTTTTAAAGAAGAATTAAAATGGGAAGTAGCATCTAGGTCGGTTGATAAAACCGAAGAGTGGAAATCATTTCGCTACGACAAGAAAAGAAATCCAGAAGGAAAATGGTATAAAGGACAGTCAAAATTAGGTGCAATATATAATTGGGTTTATCATAAAAGGAAAGACAAAAGAAAAATGGATTTAATCGTAGATAAATTCAATAAAACAGAATTGGAAGAACTGAAAAAAGAAGGGTTTCCAATCGAATAAAAAACTATTGCTAACAATGGTAATCGTTGCACAAAGCACTAAAAAACATTTACTTTAGCTCAAAAGCTTCTTTTTAAGGCGCTTTTCTTTTTTAGAGCATCACAATTTCTGGATTTTTAAATACCCTTAAAAGCAATCTATTTGCTTCTCTGCAAGCCATTTTTATAAAATTGATTAAAGCAAGCATTCCTGCTTCACTCTTTACACGTTTTTGAGTGAATTTTAAATACTTTTTCAGATTATAGGCCATGGCTGACAAATGCATCACCTTATTGGCCTGTTCTATACCAATGGTATTAATTTTTCTGAGTCCCATAAACTGGGTAAGGGTTCCAAATACTGGTTCTACTGTGCTTTGTCGTTTGCCTTTCATATACCGACCTCGTTTACTATTTACACGGGTATTGTTGTGCTGATATTCCGCTCTATAATAAGTAACAGAAAACTTCTTTTCTTTTGCTGATTTACCTAGACATTGTAATGCTATTGGACAACCTTTACAAACCTTTGAGGAATTGCGATATTCTTTCTTCTTTGTTTGGGTTCTATAATCTAAAAACACTTTTTTAAAGGGAATGATATGACCTTCTGGACAAACATAATGGTCGTGATTTTCATTATAAATGAACCCCTCTGGTCCGCCTTTATAAGTACCATGGGGCGGGATAAAACTCTCTAGTCCCTTACGTTCCAAAAAGGCATAATTCTCGCCACTACTGTAACCTGACCCGTCCTAAAATAAAACAACTTTCCGATTTAATAATATAAGTTTGCAAATAAGTGTGTTAAGGATTGCAGCGGCATCCTTTTTTGAGGTACGAGAAAAAAAGATATAGCGGAAAGCCTTCCCCTTTAGGGTAACGCCCAACTTCTCGATAGATCTCGAAGTAAATTCGGAGCACTCGAAATTACATTATATTCAAACAAAAAATGCTCATCAATTGATGAGCATTTTAATTTATCTCGTAAATCTAATAAAGAATTATCTTTAAAAGATTTCCGTCTGCACGGAAATTCACTAACTAATAAAATTAAGAGATAAAGGGTAAGTTGGTGTTTCTCCATTACTTGCTTTTATAGCATTAATAATAGGAAAAACTATAGATATAATTCCTAAAACTATAAAGCCTAATAAACCTAAGCCAAATAATAGAATTAAAGGAATACATATAATAGCATATACAATTAAACTTAATTGAAAGTTTATAATGTTTTTACCGTGTGCATCCATTTGATACACTTTTTCTTTTTGTGTAAGCCAAAGTACCAGCGGTAATATTAAACTACCAAAACCTGTAATAATTGTAATTAATTGACTTAAATGTGTGATGACTAAAAGTTGATTATCTTGCCTCATGATGGTGTTTTTTTTGATTGATACTTATTTGACGTTCCAATCAAGAAAATGTTACATCTTTTGAAAATATTGTTTAAAATTAGTAGGTTGTAAAATTTATTTACAACTTAATTTGAAGTATAAATAAACAGTAATAAATTACTTTAGAAAAACAAAAACACTAATTACAATATATAGAAAGGCTATTTATATTGCATAACAAAAAAGGGAACATCGATATTAAAAGCAAATGTTTCAACATCATGTCTTGTAAATAAACGCTCTAAAAAAGAGTGCCTTTTGTTCATCATAGCGAGTATTTTTATATCGTTGTTAATAATATACTTATGAACGGTGTTAAACATATCGTTACTTGTGGTATCAATAAACTCATGCTTAGCCTTATTAAAATGAGTGCTAAAAAACTCCATATTATCATAAGCATTATAAGCCAAATGGTGTTGGTCTGCAAGGTGAAGAATATCTAATTTAGAATTTCTAAGTGCCATAATTTCTTTCAATGGTTTAAACTCATCTTCATTAAATTGTTTAGAGTTTGAAGTGGCAAAGGCAATATTACCTGCATTTTTAAATTTACAACCATCTGGAATAGCTAAAACTGGCATATTACATCGTTGTATAACTCTAACCGTATTACTTCCAAAAATTATTTTTTCTAAACCAGAAGCACCTTTGGTACCCATAACAATTAAATCTACTTTATGTTTTTTTGATACTTGATTTATAGAATCGATAAAATTATCATAATCCACTACAGAAACAAATTGATGCTTTTTATTATGATGCTTTTTTTCAATTTTAGAAATAATATTTGAGATTGACTTTTTTGCAGCATCAATTATAGTTTTATAAATGGTTGCTGACGACGATACAACCATCATATCATCTGATATAAAAGACGATGCTTTTTGCACATTAAGCAAGTAAAAACAACACTCAACATCTTTAAACAGTTCTATTGCATAATCAATAGCATTAATTGAGTTTTTAGAAAAATCTGTAGGTAATAGTATTGTTTTCATAAAAAGTATAAAATGGATTACTATGTAAATATAATATGAGAATCAAAGTAAAACTATGACAATTGTCAGTTGCAATATATACTTCCCTTTAAACCATAAAAAAAATTAGCATAATATTATAAAGCATTGTATTTTTCGGCATAATGAATGTTAATTAATTTATTATAAACATTGAAAAAGTTCTAATATGATTTTCAGATTTTTTGTTGTTTTCACCCTCCTTTCTTTCAGCTTAAATGCGCAGAATGATGCTATTATTGCTAACGAAAAACTTACTTACACAGCGGCCTATAATATGTCTGGTATTTTAACAGATATAGCCGAAGTTTCCATGGAAACCAGCAACATAAAAACATCAAAAGCTACATTACTAAAATTAAAATGTACTGCTGCAACGTATAGTAAGTGGGATAATTTTTTTAAGATTAGAGATTTGTATGAAAGCTATGTAAACCCAAAAACGCTAACACCCTATTTGTACAAACGCGATATTAATGAGGGGAGCTATTACAAGTACATGAAATATACTTTTAGCCATAAAACTAAAACAGTTAAATCTCAATTAAAAAAGAAAAACAATTACGAAGAAAATAAAAACATAGCCATAAATTCTGGAACAAAAGATATTGTTTCAACGCTTTATACATTAAGATTATTTGATTACAAAAACATGCCTGTTGGAGCTAGCAAATCGCTAACTATTATTTTTGATAGAGAAGAATTTAAAGGACAAATAACCTATTTAGGAAAAGAAACCATAACTACAGCCATTGGAAAAAAGGAATGCTACAAACTAGCAATTGGTTCTAGTCAAACCAATGTACTAAAGGGTAAAAACAGTAATTTTTTATGGCTTACCGCCGATGAAAATAAAATTCCTGTTTACGGAAAATTTAAAATTCCTGTTGGCAATGGAGAATTAAAAATAAAATCTGCTACAGGTTTAAAGCATTAACGTATAAAAAAAATGAAACCGACATGATTAACACAATCTTTTACACACAATATAATGATTATTTAAACCATCAAAGGTTGCGTATAAACATTAAAAACTATAAAACAAACACATGAAAAAACTATTTACAATTTTAGCCATTATAGCTTCGGTTTTAGCAATTATTTTATCTGTTTTACCGCTTTCAAATTTGGCAATAATACCATCTATTATTGCACTTATTTGTGGGGTAATTGCTTTTTATCTTTCAAAAAAAAGTGGAGAAGTAAAAAAAATTATCCAATTCACCTTTTTATTAACCATAATTGCGCTAGCTATAACTACCTATAAATCATTATTTAATACCGTTGAAGTTGCAAACACTGAAGCTTTAGAAAAAAAAGAAGCAAAATCTGAGGAAGAAGCCATTGAAGAATTAAACGAGTTAGAAATTGATGAGATTGAAATTGAAGATATTAGCATTGATGAATAAGTATTTTCTTCTTTTATTATATATTTGCACCCAATTTAAAAAAATGAAACGAACATACTAATAATTTTCTCGCCCCAAGAGAATGATTTAATTGTAAGTTACATGTGATACTTAAAACAGCTATTAACACACATGAAAACTTTTTATATACTTTTTACATTTACTCTTATTGGTACGTGTGCAACAACCAAATACACCACCAAAATTAAAAACCTTAAAGATAGCATTGAGTTAGCAGATAGTACTCTTACTGTTAATTATGCCAACACCATATCTGCAAAAGAATTGAGCACTCATTTATATGAATTTTCGTCTGATGACTTTCTAGGCCGGAAAGCAGGTGAGGCTGGCCAAAAAAAAGCAGCTCAATTTCTTAAATCTTATTATCAAAAGGAAAACATAAAATCTCCTTTAGGACATTCTAATTATTACCAAACCATTCCAGAAGATTTCTTTTCAGGAAAAGCCAAAGCTTCAGAAAATGTTTTGGCTTTCATTAAAGGTTCAGAAAAACCAGAAGAAATCATAATTATATCGGCGCATCTTGACCATTTGGGAGTTTCAGAAAACGGAGAAATACATAATGGCGCCGACGATGATGGCTCTGGTACCGTAGCAATAATGGAAATTGCTCAAGCATTCAATCAAGCAAAAAATAATGGTAACGGACCAAAAAGGAGTATTTTATTTCTTCATTTTACAGCAGAAGAAATTGGTAAACAAGGCTCAGAATATTACACGCAAAACCCTATATTCCCTTTAAAAAATACTGTTGTAAACCTTAATATTGATATGATTGGAAGAGTTGATGATGCTCATTTAAATAATAAAAATTATATTTATTTAATTGGCTCAGATAGATTAAGTAAAGAGCTGCATTACACTTCAGAAAAAGTTAATAACTCCTACTTTAATATCAATATAGATTACAGATATAATGTTGAAGGTGAAAAAAATCATTATTACACACGTTCTGACCATTACAACTTTGCAAAACACGACATTCCTGTTATTTTTTACTTTAATGGAGAACACAATGATTATCATGAAGTTACAGACACTCCAGACAAAATAGACTACGAATTATTAGAAATTAGAACCAAACTTATTTTTGCAACTGCGTGGCAATTAGCCAATCAAGAACATCGTATTGCTAAAGATGAAGACAATGAGTTCTTAAAATAAATATAAATACCAATTATAATTCTTCCCTTTTTTGTAATATCGTAATATAAAAACTAACTCTTATAAATAATATAATGAAAAAATTAGGTTTTCTTTTTTGCGCTGTCATTTTAATAGCTTCTTGTAGCACTTCGCATAATAAAAATGTAAAAAAACATGTAACAGATTATGCGAAAACCATTACTGAAAGTGAGTTAAAAGAGATGCTTTACACCTACGCATCAGATGAATTTGAAGGTAGAAGAACTGGTGAATCTGGACAAAAAAAAGCTATCGAATTTATAAAAAAACATTATGTAGACAATGGAATTCCTTCACCAATTGCAGACGGTGATTATTTTCAGGAAATTCCAGAAGATTTTTTTAATGGTAAAGCTAAAGCCTCAGAAAATGTTGTTGCTTTTATAAAAGGCTCTGAAAAGCCAGATGAGATTATAGTAATATCTGCGCATTTAGATCATATTGGAGTGTCGCAAAACGGAGATATAAATAATGGAGCTGACGATGATGGTTCTGGTACCGTAGCCATTTTAGAAATGGCCGAAGCTTTTAAAATAGCAGAAAAAGATGGCAATGGACCTAAACGCTCTATACTTTTTCTACATGTAACTGGCGAAGAAATTGGTTTATTTGGTTCTCGTTATTACACCGATGTAGATCCTATTTTTCCGTTAGCAAATACCGTTGCCAATTTAAATATAGATATGATTGGTCGTGTAGACACAAAACATGAAAACGGTAAAAATTATTTGTATCTAATTGGTTCGGATAAATTGAGTAAAGAGTTACACAATGTTTCTGAAGCTGTCAATAAAAAATATGTTAATCTAGAATTTGATTACACCTATAATGATGATAATGACCCCAATCGTTTTTATTACCGTTCAGACCATTACAACTTTGCAAAAAACAATATACCTGTTATCTTTTATTTTAACGGTACACATGCTGATTACCACAGACCATCGGACACACCAGATAAAATAAACTACAAGTTTTTAGAAACACGAACGCAATTAGTTTTTCATACTGCTTGGGAGTTGGCTAATAGAGATGAGAGAGTGAAGGTGGAT
>NZ_CAXIBN010000145.1:0-7789 GCF_964021735.1 uncultured Wocania sp.
CCTCTGTCGAAAAAATTTATTACCTTGAGTTATTTAATGAATATTGCAAATGGAAAGATTCAATTTCCTATTTATTTTATATAATGTTTAAGCTAAAACATATTTCTATTTATTTTTTTCTACTGACAGCTATTTCAATAAACTGCCAAACATCAACCAATGATAAAGCACTTTATAAATGGTTTGATACTAATGTGGGGCTCGAGAATATTGGTCTTTTAAATGGAACTGCATATACTGAAAAATATAGAACTAGTAATGGTAATCATGAATTTTATTCATCCTCATCTTTTCAAACTGGTGACATAGTTTATAATGGACAGCCGTATTTTGATATAGCAATGAAATATGATATACATAACGATGAAATTATAGTTGAAGTTCCAACCCAAACAAACTCCTTTTCTATTCAATTAATCAAAGAAAAAGTTTATAGTTTTTCCATAAACGGATCTAACTTCATCTCTATAAGAGACTTAACAAATGAAAATAGCTTTTATGAAGTTATTATAGAAAGCTCAAAACTTGCTGTTTATAAAAAAAATATTAAAACCTCAAATAAATACTATTCTGGAAGATCTATGCTTTATAGCTTTAAAAGCAAAGATGAATATTTGCTTTACTTTAAAAATGAATATCATAAAATAACAAAATCTAAAAAAAGCTTAATCAAGTTGTTACCAGAATATAAAAAAGAAATCAGCTCACTCTATAAAACGCAAAGTGAATTGTTGAATATAAATTATGATCTTTTTATACAAAAACTAGTGAAAGAGTTAACTAATACCCTATCCAAATTATAAGTGCAAATAATGAAGAATTTTCTATGTCTATTTCTATTTTTCAATATTACGTACACTTTACTTGCTCAAAAAAATGATAAGGAAATATCGATACAGTTTGAAAACTCGAGTAAAATTGATGTTATCAAACAAATTGAAGGTATTACAGGTTATCAATTTTACTTTATTAAATCTTGGTTAGATGATACTTTAATATCTGGCAAATACAATAATACTTCTCTAAATATTATACTTAACGATATATTTAAAGACACAACAATTAATTATTATATATCACCTAACAAAGAAATCATTTTAACAAACAACAGCTTAATACGTGATGAACTACCACTAAACTTTATTAAAGAAGAGTATAAAAAAAATGATGCTAATAGCATTTCAGAGCCTGTATTTTTTAAAGATGAGGATTTAAATAAAAATATAGAAATAATAAAAATTGGAAAAGAAAACACCAATTTATCTCAAGAAAATTTTATACTTTCTGGATATGTTAGAAATAAAATAACTAAAGAACCTTTAATAGATTTGGTTTTAACTGTTAAAGACAAAGATATTAATGCCGTTACAAACCAAGATGGTTACTATTCTTTAACACTTCCATCTGGCATTAATTTAATTGAATTTAAATCTTTAGTAGTTAAAGGGGTAGTTAAAAAAATTGTAATTTATAATAATGGAAAAGCAAATTTTGATTTAGACGTTAGTGCTGAAGTACAATTAGATGAAATTGTTATTACATCTCAAAAAGACAGAAATGTTGCTGAAGTAATTGGTGGAATAACCAAAATAGAAATAGAAGAAATAAAAACTATTCCGTTAGTTTTAGGAGAACGCGATTTGTTAAAAGTTGCCACAGCGTTACCCGGCATTTCTACAGCAGGTGAAGGTGCAAGTGGTTATAACGTAAGAGGTGGAAAAACAGACCAAAACCTTATTCTTATAGACGAGAGCATTGTTTATAATCCAACACACTTTTTTGGCATATTTTCAGCATTAAATCCATTCACAGTGGGTAGTCTTGAGATTTATAAAGGCAATATTCCTGTAGAATTTGGTGGTAGACTGTCTTCGGTTTTTGATATTAAAACAAAAAAACCGAATACAGAAAAGCTGTCTGGAGAAGCTTCTATTGGTCCAGTTACTAGTAATATAATGTTAGAAATACCAATTGCAAAAGAAAAATCATCATTGCTTATTGGCGCCCGTGGTACGTATTCTGATTGGGTATTAAAATCTTTAGATGATGAAGCGCTTAAAAACAGTCAAGCTTCGTTTTATGATCTTATTTTAAAATACGACCATAAAATAAATGATAACAATAATATTGAAGCTACAGGCTATTATAGTAAAGATAGGTTTAGTATTACTTCTGACTCATTATTTAGTTATAGCAATCAACTAGCTACATTAAAATGGCATCATACATTTAATAAAAAAAATAAAGGAAGTTTAATACTTAATAATAGCCAATATCAATTTAATATAGGATTTGAAGCTAATGCCGATAAAGATTTTGATTTAAACTATAAAATAAATGAAACGCTTATTAAGTATAAAATGAATACTGCAATTAATGATAAGCACAAGCTAAATTATGGTGTATCAAGCAAGTTATATACTTTAAATCCAGGAAGTAAAGAACCTTTGGGCGAAAACTCTATCATAAACCCCATTATAATTCCTGAAGAACGTGGTTTAGAATCAGCATTTTTTATATCAGACAATTATAAAGTTAACGAAAAACTCTCATTAAGTTTAGGGCTTCGCTATTCATTTTACGCCTCGCTAGGCGCAGCTAATGAAAGAATATATGAAGCTGGACAGCCCAGAAATGAAGGTACTTTAATTGAAACAAGAACGCATTCAAAAAACGAAGTAATAAAAACATACGGTGGTCCTGAAATTAGGACTTCGGCACGTTATTTTTTAACCGAAGATTTATCTATAAAAGCGGGATACAGTAGTACATATCAATACATACATGCGCTATCTAATAACACAACGCAATCGCCTTTAGATACTTGGAAATTATCTGATTCAAACATAAAACCACAGCGCGCAAATCAATTTAACTTTGGGGTATTTAAAAACTTAGATGATTACGAGTTGAGTGTTGAAGGTTATTATAAAACTTCAAAAGACATTTTAGATTATAAAGTTGGTGCCGATTTATTGCTTAATGAATTTGTTGAAACCGAAGTGTTTCAAGGTGTAGGAAAATCGTATGGTGTTGAGTTTTTAGCTAAAAAAAACAATGGCGATCTTAATGGTTGGTTGGCTTACAGCTATTCTAGATCTTTAATAAAACTAGATAGTGAGTTTAGTGAAGAGCGTGTTAATGATGGTGATTATTTCCCTTCTAATTACGATAAACCACACGATATTAGCTTAGTTGCAAATTATAAAATGACAAAGCGTTTTAGTTTTTCATTTAATTTTGCTTATCAAACAGGAAGACCAGTAACATATCCCGTAGGCACCTATGTCTATTTAGGCAATGAATATGCTTTGTATAGTAACCGAAACGAATTTAGAATTCCAGATTATTATCGATTAGACCTTGGTTTAAATATTGAAGGCAACCACAAAACAAAGAAATTAGCACATAGTTTTTGGAATATTTCTATATACAACGTACTCGGTAGAAACAACCCTTATTCTGTATTTTTTGTTACAGAAAACGGTCAAATAAAAGCTTATCAAAGCTCAATTTTTGCAATTCCAATACCAACTATAACTTATAATATAAAATTTTAAAAGGCTTAAAAAGAAAAATGACACATACCAAAACATATTATATAATATGGATGCTGATGGCTTTTTTTGTTCTTAGTTGTACAGAACCGTTTAATCTTAAATCTATTGATTTTGAAGACGCTTTAGTAATTGAAGCTATTATAACTGATGAAGTTAAGCATCAAGAAATCAAACTCTCTAGAGCCTTTTCTTTAGAAGAATTTACGCCTTCAAAAGAAAGTAATGCGCAAGTTATGATTACTGATGATAACCAAAATACATTTGAGTTTGAAGAAACTGATGCAGGTATATACACATCTAAAACAGCCTTTGGAGCAAGCCCAAATAGGGATTATACACTAACAGTAATTACCAATAATGGTAAAACCTATAAATCGCAACCAGCGCAATTACCAAATATATCTCCAATAAACAACTTATACGCCTCTAGAGAAGTAAACGAAGATACTGGTAATGAAAATATGACTATTTTTGTAGATGGTTTCGACCCTTTAGCAAATACAAAATACTTTCGCTACGAATACGAAGAAACTTATAAGATTATTGCCCCAGCTTTTAAAGACCCTGAATGTGCTTTTGGCGTGTTTACTGATCCACCAAGACCACCAACAGCACATGAGTTGGAACAATGTGCTGAAGCACGAAAAAGGGAAGTGTGCTATAATACAATTGCATCAGACAGTATTATACAATTAAGAACTGATAATTTATCACAAGGCAATTCGTCTGCTTTTCCTGTACATGTAATATCTAGAGATGATGCCAAAATAAGAACACGGTATAGTATTTTAGTTAAACAGTATACACAATCTTTAGAAGCCTTTACGTTTTATAATATTTTGACTAAGTTTTCTAACTCAGAAAGTTTACTTTCTCAAAACCAGCCAGGTTTTTTTAGTGGCAATTTATTTTCTGTTAATGATAGTAAAGAAAAAGTTATAGGATATTTTGATATTTCATCTTTTTCATCAAAAAGAATCTTTTTTAATTTTTCTGATTTCTTTCCAAATGAACCACTGCCACCATTTTTTGGAGATTGCACGCCTTTTGAAATTCCTGACCCTAATGTATTAAAAAGTTTGTTAGAAGCTGAATTGATTGTCGAATTTAGCCACGCTCCAGGCGTTCCAGTGCTTTGGATTGAAATACAGTGTTGGGATTGTAGAAAATTAGGAACAAGTATAAAACCTGAGTTTTGGATAGATTGATTTAATAAAATATTTAATTATAACAACCATAAAAGATAAATGAAACATAACAGAACATATTGTTTAGCGCAAATGCTGACAACTTTTTTTGTTATTAGTTGCACAGAACCATTTAATCTCAAATCTATTGATTTTGAAGACACCTTAATAATTGAAGCTATTATAACTGATGAAGTTAAACATCAAGAAATTAAACTCTCTAGAACCTTTTCTTTAGAAGAATTTACACCTTCAAAAGAAAATAATGCTCAAGTTATGATTACTGATGATAATCAAAATACATTTGAGTTTGAAGAAACTAGCACTGGTGTATACACGTCTAAAACAGCATTTGGAGCTTCACCAAACAGTGCTTACACGCTAACAGTAATTACTAATAATGGTAAAACCTATAAATCTCAACCCACAAAAGCACCTAATACGGTTCCTATAAATAGTTTATACGCATCTGTAGAAATAGATAAAGATACTGGTAACGAAAATATAAGCATTTATATTGATGGATTTAATGGCTCGTCAAGCTCGAAATACTTTCGATACGAATACGAAGAAACTTATAAAATTTTGGCTTCATCTTGGGTAGCTGGAGAATTTATAGTATCAAGCACTGGACAATTAAGTTGGGGTGAATTGTGTTGTAGACCTCCTGAAAAAAGGGTGTGTTATAATACAGTAGCTTCGGATAGTATTATACAGTTAAAAGTTGAAAACACGTCACTAGGAAATCCTTCTGCTTTTCCGGTAAGAGTTATTCATAGAGACAATCCTGTTATAAGAACAAGATATAGCATTTTGGTGAAGCAATATGCGCAGTCTTTAGAAGCATTTACCTTTTACAAAACTTTGAATAAATTTTCAAGCTCTGAAGATGTGTTTTCTCAAAATCAACCAGGATTTTTTAATGGTAATTTATTTTCTGTAGAAAATAGCAAAGAAAAGGTTGTTGGTTATTTTGATATTTCATCAGTTTCAACAGAAAGAATCTTTTTTAATTTTTCTGATTTTTTTCCTAATGAACCACTACCGCCTTATTTTGAAGATTGTACTATTTTTCAAATTAATGATATTAGTAAACTAACTGAATCTGTAATAAACAATAAAGTTGTTTTTCACAGCTTGGTTCCCGACCAACTACCCAATGTAGTTAATGCTTCATGTGGAGATTGTACAAAAATAGGAACTACTACAAAACCAGATTTTTGGGTTGATTAAATTAATGAAAATGAAAAAAAACATATACATACTTATTATTTTATTTTCTAGTGGTTTCTCTGTATTCCATAGTCAAAATATAGATAAAAAAGATATCAATTTAAGCATTAATGATTTTCCGCAGGAAAAAATATTTGTTCATTTTAATTCTACTTTTTTAGTTTCTGGAGAAAATTTATTTTACAAAATTTATTGCCTTAATGCCAATACTAATAAATTTAGTAACCTAAGTAAAATAGCCTATGTTGAATTAATAAATTCTGATAAAAGCACAGTTCTTAAGCATAAAATATCATTAAAATCTGGCTTAGGGAAAGGAGATTTTTTTATTAATACATCTATTCCTTCTGGCAACTACAAGCTTATTGCTTATACACAATGGATGAGAAATGGAGGAGAAAATACTTTTTTTCAAAATGATATCACTATAATAAACCCCTTTAGGGCGAACAAAAAGTTAAAGGTAAAAACAAGCGAACATAAAGAGGCTATTAAAAATGAGAATGATGATGATATTAAAATTTCAAAAAGTCCCATTAAAAGTGAATTTTTAGAAGTAAATACAAACAAACAAAGTTTTATAAATAGGGAAAAAGTAGTTTTGACTATAAAAGGTCTTAAAGGAAAGTTATCTCATGGCAACTATTCTATTTCTGTTAAAAAAATAGATTCAGTTAATGCACCAAATATGATTAATTTTACTTCATTTTCAAACAAAAGACAATTAAATAAAGTAACTAAAGACTCAATACTATTTCTTCCTGAATTAAGAGGAGAATTATTAACTGGTAGAGTTTATTTTAAGGATTCAAATATCCCAAAATCTAATATAAAAGTTGGCCTTTCTATACCTGGTAAAGAATATATATTCAAAATCGCTACAACTAATAAATCTGGTATGTTTTATTTTAATGTGGATGAAAAATATGAATACCCCAATGCAATTGTTCAAGTTATGGATGTAAAAAGAGATGGATATAGGATAGAACTTGACAATTACAAATCACCAAAATTTGATGATTTATCATTTAATGATTTCGAACTATCACCTAGTTTAAATAATTTAATATTACAAAAAAGTATTTCTAATCAAATTGAGAATGCATATCATAGTATTAAAAATGATAGTATTATTCCTGTAAAATCAAAACCTCTATTTTATAAGTCTAAAGAGATAAAATATTTTTTGAACGATTATACAAGATTCAAAACACTAAAAAAGACGATCACTGAAGTTATTGACGCAGCATATGTTGCACAAAAAAATGATGAATATACATTTCACATAAAATTTTATAATCAGATTACTAAATCTGATTTATTACCATTAGTATTAATTGATGGCGTTCCAATTCAAAACCATAATGACATAATCGATTATGATGCAAAAAACATAAAATCAATTAATCTTGTACGCAGTAGATATAATTATGGAGGACAATTTTTTATGGGAATCATTTCAATAGAAACAATTGAAGGAGATTACAAACATTTTTCAACTGATAGTTATATTAAATATTTTGAATTAGAAAAACCACAAGTAAATAAAAATTACTTTAAGCAAGTATATGATAACAATGTCGATTTAAAACGTATTCCAGATTTTAGAACTCAGTTATTTTGGTTTCCAAATTTCAAATTTAATACAGACGAAATCCAATTTTATTTTTATACGTCAGACTATATTGGTGAATATGAAATTTGTATAGAAGGATTTACAAATAATGGAAACCCAGTTTCTTCAAGAAAAATTATCAGTTTAAAAAATTCTTTTTAAAACTATCATTTCAAAGAATTAATCCAAGCCGC
>NZ_CAXIBN010000146.1:0-7773 GCF_964021735.1 uncultured Wocania sp.
CCACCTTGAGTACACAAACCTTTATCAAATAGATAGAGGTTTTTTTTATTTAAAAAAATCATTTTTTCATCAACATATCAAGACTTACAACCGTTCTAAACCCAATATGCTCCGATGAAGAGTCTCTACTAGAACCCATTCTAGAAGATACCCTATAACTAGCACAATACGTATAACTACATAAAAAAGACCCTCCCTTTATAATTTTCTCTTGTATATAAGGATTGTTAGGATTATAAGCTTTATCTGCTCCTTTAGGGTTAATTATCACTGTATTTGCTGATGCTAGTTCTGTATAGTAATTTACATTATACCAATCCATAGTCCATTCCCAAACATTACCAGCCATATCATATAACCCAAAATCGTTTGGAGGATACGATTTTACGGGAGCGCTTCTTTCAAAACCATCTTCCAAAGTATTAAACACAGGGAATTCACCCTCCCAAGTATTTGCTTTCTTAGGTAGTAAACTACTATCATCTCCCCAAAAATAAGTGGTATTTTCTTTGTTTGCTCTAGCAGCATATTCCCATTCTGCTTCGGTTGGCAAACGTCTGCCTGCCCATTTACAATAGGCCTGAGCATCTTCAAAAGCAATATGTGTTACAGGGTAATTTTCTTTACTCTCTAAAGAAGAGTTTACACCAGTTGGATGTTTCCAATTTACTCCAATAGCCCACTGCCACCATTGCGAAAAATCATATAAATTAGGAACCGATGTTTTAGTTTTTTTAAACATTAAAGAGCCTGGTTGTAAAATGGTATCATGAGGTTTTGCTGTTCCTTCTGGCAGTTGTTTTTTCATCTCTTCCCAATCAATTTCCCTTTCAGCTACAGTAATATATCCTGTTTCATCAACAAATTTTGAAAATTGAGCATTTGTCACCTCAGTTATATCCATAAAAAACCCATCGACACTAACTTGGTGTTGTGGTTTTTCGTGCATCATAGCTATTTTATCTTGCGGAACTGCGCCTTGTAAAAAAGATCCTTTAGGAATCCAAACCATCCCCTCTGGCGGATTATTAACTAAACTATCTAATTTGCTAGTTTTAAGTTTACTATTCGTATCTTCAATTGTACGTGTTTTTTGCTCTTTACAACTTAAAAAAGCTAAAAAACAAAGGCAAGATATAAGGCTATATATATTATTTTTCATTAAATTTTGTTGAAATATTAATGGTAAAAATATTAATTTACTTTTACTAAATATTCATGCTTTAGAGATAAAGTCTTTTATTTTGTGAATTATTTTAAATTACTCTGCATAATGCTAAAAACTAAATATCTCGTTTTTGTTTTATATTTCTTCTTGTAACAAGAAAGAAAAGGTAACGAATAACAGCTCAGCAAAACCTAACATTATCTATATTTTAGCTGATGATTTAGGTTATGCCAAATTAGGGGCTTATGGTCAATAAAAAATAAAACTCCAAACATTAATACATTGACTAAAAATAGTATGTTATTTACTCAACACTATTCTGGTGCTCCTAGTATGCGCTCCAGCTAGGGCGTCATTACTTACAGGAAAGCATTTAGGGCATCTTATATAAGAGGAAATGACGAATGGCTTGACAGAAGAAAGGTTTGAGATTATCGTGAAATGGCATAAAGACTCAACTTTAGAAAGCCAACGTCCTTTACCAAAAAGCACATTAACTTATACTAAGTTATTAAAAAAAGAACACACCACACCTGAAATTGATAAATTTAAAATTGAAGCTTTAGAAAACATTATTAATTTTAAATAATACATTCCTAAACTTTAGGTTTTACTTACCTTTGTGTAACTTAATATATTTGAATATGATACATTCAATGACAGGTTACGGAAAATCTGTATTGCAATTACCAACAAAAAAAATTACTATAGAACTCAAATCTTTAAATAGTAAAAATTTAGATTTGAATGCTAGAATGCCTTCTATTTATAGAGAAAAAGAACTTGCTATAAGAAAACTTCTTGCTAAAAAATTAGAACGTGGTAAAATAGATTTTTCAATTTATGTTGAAACAACCGCTGAAGACACTTCAACTCAAATTAATGCGCCTGTTGTTAAACAATACATTAATCAATTAAAAAAAGTGGTTGATGGCGATGATATGAATTTACTTAAAATGGCAGTTCGTTTTCCCGATGCATTAAACACTATTCGCGAAGAAATTGACGAAACTGAATGGCAATCTATTCAAAATGAAATAAACACAGCAGTGGATAACTTGTCTAATTACCGCTTAACCGAAGGCAAAGTTTTGGAGCAAGATTTTAATAATCGTATTGTTATTATTGCCGATTTACTTGAGCAAGTAATTACTATGGATCCTGATAGAATAGATGGTGTTCGCGAGCGTTTAACAAAAGGTATTGAAGAGTTAAAAGAAAAATATGATGAAAATCGTTTTGAGCAAGAACTTGTTTACTACATAGAAAAATTTGATATTACTGAAGAAAAAGTACGATTGAAAAACCATTTGAACTACTTTACTGAATGCTTAAACTCTAACGATTCCAACGGTAAAAAATTAGGTTTTATAAGTCAAGAAATAGGTCGAGAAATAAATACTATTGGCTCTAAAAGTAATTATGCCCCAATGCAACAATTGGTTGTGCAAATGAAAGACGAATTGGAAAAAATTAAAGAACAATTGTTAAATGTGCTGTAAAAAGCTAGCAGCATTCAGTTTCAGTTGGCAGTAAAAATAAGATTGTCGGGTCAAGCGCAGTCGAGACCTCATTAAAATACTATTCGTGGCAAAAAAAGAAAGTAAAAAACAAGGTAAACTTATCGTGTTTTCAGCACCATCAGGTTCTGGTAAAACAACTATTGTAAGACACTTATTGGGTATTGAAGATTTAAACTTAGAATTCTCAATATCGGCAACATCAAGAGCAAAACGCGGCGAAGAAATAGACGCAAAAGATTATTATTTTTTGAGTGCAAAAGAGTTCAAAAATAAAATTAAAAACGACGAGTTTTTAGAGTGGGAAGAAGTATATCGTGATAATTTTTACGGTACTTTAAAAACCGAAGTCGAGCGTATTTGGGCAAAAGGAAAACATGTTATTTTTGATATTGATGTGTCTGGAGGATTACGTATAAAGCGAAAATTTCCAGAAGAAACACTAGCTGTTTTTGTAAAACCACCAAGTATAGACGAACTTAAAATTAGATTAAAAAAACGCAAAACTGAAACTGAAGATAAAATAAATATGCGCATTGCAAAAGCCTCTGCAGAGCTTGCAACAGCACCTTTATTTGATATAATTATTGAAAATGATAATTTAGAAAACGCACTTAACGAAGCTGAAAATTTAATTAGCAATTTTGTAAACTCTTAAACATGAAGGTTGGATTGTATTTTGGCTCTTTTAACCCTATCCATATTGGGCATCTTGTAATTGCAAACCATTTAGTAGAGCATAGCAATTTAGACCAAATATGGTTTGTTGTAACACCACACAATCCGTTTAAAAAAAAGAGGAGCTTACTAGATAATTATCAACGTTTAGAAATGGTTTATCGTGCCACGAAAGACTACACCAAACTAAAACCAAGCGATATAGAATTTAATTTACCGCAACCCAATTACACTATAAATACGCTTACCTATTTACAAGAAAAATATCCAGATTATAAGTTCTCCTTAATTATGGGTGAAGACAATTTAAAGAGTTTTCATAAGTGGAAAAATTTTGAATTAATACTTAAAAATCATCATATTTACGTGTACCCAAGAATTTCTAAAGGACACGCCGAAACACAATTCGATAATCATAAAAAAATTCATCATATCGATGCGCCTATAATGGAGCTGTCTTCAACCTTTATTCGCAACGCCATTAAAACTGGTAAAAATATTCAGCCTATGCTACCACAACACGTTTGGGAATATTTAGATGAAATGAATTTTTATAAATAACAGACTCATTATTAATTGCAAAATAACATTTACATTCCTCTATATTAAAACTAAGTTTTTATGTATTTTTGGGCATGCTTAAACTATTGTCATACCCCTTAACTTTTTTGTATTACTTAGCTTTTTTATTAACCTTAGTAATATTCCATCCTATACAATGGTTTTGTTTTAATGTTTTTGGCTATCAAGCACACAAAAAAAGTGTCGATATTTTACAATTTTGCTTAATGCGTTGTGCTAATATTTTAGGAACTCGTTTCTCGTTTCATAATCCGCATAACATAGATACTAATCAACCTCTAATTATTGTTGCCAATCATCAAAGTTTACACGATATATACCCGCTTACTTGGTATATGCGAAAATATCACCCAAAATTTATAAGTAAAATTGAATTAGGCAAAGGCATACCCAGTGTATCGTACAATTTACGTCATGGCGGAGCTGCCTTAATAGACAGAAAAAATCCAAGACAGTCTCTTCCAGCTCTTATGAAATTTGGCGAGTACATTGAAAAAAATAAACGTGCTGCAGTTATTTTTCCCGAAGGTACACGAAGCAAAGACGGAAACCCAAAACCCTTTCAAACAAAAGGTTTAGAAATTCTGTTTAAAAAAATACCATCAGCTTTAGTTGTTCCTATTTCAATTAATAACTCCTGGAAAATAGTCCGTTATGGTAAATTTCCTATGGGATTAGGTACTCATATTACTTTTACTGTCCATAAGCCTATAAAAGTTAGTACCTTTGCAAGCAAGCAAGATCTTTTAAATAGTATTGAAACTACTATAAAAGAACATATTCATCCTTAAAATTAAATTATGTCGTCGAAGAATGTTAGATTAGAAGTCATGCAGTTTTTAGAAAAAGACGTTGAATCTCTAATAGAAAAATATCTTATTCCAATAGAAAAAATATGGCAACCTACAGATTTTTTACCAAACTCTGAAAGTGATCATTTTTTTGAAGACGTTAGAGAAATAAGAGAACTCTCAAAAGAATTACCTTATGATTTTTGGGTAGTTTTAGTTGGTGATATGATTACCGAAGAAGCTTTACCAACATACGAATCGTGGCTTATGGATGTTGAGGGCGTTAAGCAACAAGATAGAGAAAATCCTTGGGCAAAATGGGTGCGCCATTGGACTGGTGAGGAAAACCGCCATGGCGATGTACTTAATAAATACTTATACCTTTCTGGTCGTGTAAACATGCGTGAAATTGAAAAGACCACACAATATTTAATTGCTGATGGTTTCGATATTGGAACAGATAGAGACCCTTATAAAAACTTTGTTTATACCAGTTTTCAAGAACTAGCAACTTATGTATCTCACAATCGAGTTGCAAAACTTGCTAAAGAGAAAGGGAACAAGCAACTTGCTAAAATGTGTAAAATTATTTCGGGTGACGAAATGCGACACCATCATGCTTATTCTGAGTTTGTAGAGCGCATTTTTAAAGTAGACCCTAGCCAAATGATGATGGCTTTTCATTATATGATGAAACAAAAAATAACGATGCCTGCTCATTTTTTAAGAGAGTCTGGAGATAAAATAAGTACGGCTTTTGAAGAGTTTTCTAATACCGCACAACGAATTGGTGTTTATACTTCAAAAGATTATGTTGATATTTTGCAGAAATTAATTGTTCGTTGGGAAATTGATAAAATTACTAACCTTACCGATGAAGCCGAAAAAGCCAGAGACTACTTAATGAAACTTCCAAGTAGAATGTTACGTTTAGCAGACCGCGTTAAAATTCCTGAAAACTCTTTTGAGTTTAAATGGGTGGAGCCTGCAGTTATAAAGTAGTTAATTATATTTAATTTATAAATCAATTCCTTTCTTAATCGAAAGGAATTTTTATTTTTATATTATGCGTACTTCCACAGAAATAATAAATAAGACTATAACCTTTGTAAAAGAAACACTTACCGATGCAGAAGGCGGGCACGATTGGTTTCACACCCTAAGGGTGTACAATAATGCCTTACTCATTTCTAAAAATGAAGTAGTAGATGTGTTTATTGTGCAGTTAGGCGCATTACTTCATGATATTGCCGATAGTAAATTTAATAATGGTGATGACACTATTGGTCCTAAAATAGCACGCGAATTTTTATTTAAACTCAATGTCGATTCTACAATTATTGAGCATGTTATAAAAATTATTGAAAACGTATCTTTTAACAAGTCTTTAGAAAAAGGACAAAATTTTAAATCATTAGAATTAGACGTTGTTCAAGATGCCGACAGACTTGACGCGATTGGGGCGATTGGTATTGCGCGTTGTTTTAATTATGGCGGTTTTAAAAACAGAGCGCTTTATAATCCAGAAATTAAGCCAAATCTCAATATGAGTAAAGCTGAATATAAAGCATCAAATGCACCAACAATCAATCATTTTTACGAAAAACTATTGTTGTTAAAGGATAAAATGAACACCAAAACTGGGAGACGAATTGCCACAGATAGGCATGCTTATATGCTAGGTTTTTTAGATAAGTTTTATGAAGAATGGAACGGAAAAGCTTAAAACAACTTTAATTGCCCAACTTTATAAGTTTCGTGTAAATCGCAATTTAGTTTTGGCATAACCTTATTTTTAAAATACTTTTTTCTAGCTAAACGTACCAACATATTTATTTGTTCTGCTATTTTACCTTCGCCTCGCATACGTGTTCCGTAGCGGCTATCGTTTAAATTTCCTCCATGGCAACTTTCTATTTGGTGTAAAACCTTATCAGCGCGATCGGGCATGGTTTTTTTAATCCAATCGGTAAAAATTTCGCCAATCGCTCCATTAAGTCTAACAATGGTATGCGCTATTCCTAGTGCGCCATAATCTGATGCTGCTTTAGCTAATGATAAAATTTCGTGGCTGTTTATTGATGGAATAATGGGTGCTAACATCACGTTAACAGGAATACCATTTTCGCTTAATATTCTAACCGTTTCTAGTCGCTTTTTTATAGTTGCTGTTCTGGGTTCTAAAATACGTCTTGTATCTTCAGATAGTGACGTAATAGACATATTTACACCTATTAAATTATCTTTAGCTAACGCTTTCAAAAGATCTAAATCACGAAGTATTAAGGCATTTTTTGTAATAATAGCAACCGGGTGCTTATATTTTAAAAACACTTCTAAACATTGCCGTGTTATTTTAAATTGCTTTTCGGCGGGTTGGTAACAATCGGTGTTTCCAGACATGACGATGGGGTGCGCTTTCCAACTTTTCTTTTTAATTAAAGCTTCTAATAATTTTGGTGCGTCTTTTTTTATCATAATGCGACGCTCAAAATCTAAACCTGCACTATAACCCCAAAATTCGTGCGAGTTTCTAGCATAGCAGTAAATACAACCGTGTTCGCAACCTTGGTAGACATTCATAGAGTATGCCATCCCTATATCTGGACTCTCAACTTTATTGACTATCGTTTTAGGAAACACTTCTAAATAAAGTGTTTTATTTTTATCACTTTCTTCGCCTTCTTTTTGACAGAATTCTAAAAAATCGTCACGCATGTCATGACTTAATTCGAAGAAACGATTAGGGACATTAAGTTGCGCACCACGTCCTTTTATGGCAGATTTTGGGTTCATTACAGTAAAATAAAGATTGAATGTGCTTTGAATAGCACTTTAAAATTACTTATAATTTGTTTTGAAAACTGTTAAAACGAAAATGGGTTATTAACAACTCGATAAATCGAGGTTTCATGATTAAAAATTCCAGAATAGGTAGCGATGTATATTCAACTTGACTTTGTAAAAATTTTCAGCTACCTTCGTTTAACGGCTGATATAAAACATTAAAACGATTTCATATCAGTTGAGCATT
>NZ_CAXIBN010000147.1:0-7726 GCF_964021735.1 uncultured Wocania sp.
TAGCACTATACTCATGCTAACCATATACAAGTCATTTTTCAATTAAACCTCCCCATACCTAAAACACCCAACCTCATGGTCGTTTACCATACCTGTGGCTTGCATGTGCGCATAAACCACAGTAGAGCCCACAAATTTAAATCCGCGCTTTTTTAAATCTTTACTTAAAGCATCACTTAACGCAGTGTTTGCTGGTGCATCTTTATAGTTTTTAAGTTTGTTTTTAATAGGTTTCCCATCAACAAAACCCCAAATATATTTTGAGAACGAACCAAATTCCTTTTGAATTTTCATAAAAGCTTGAGCGTTGGTAATGGTAGCTTTTACTTTCAATTTATTTCTAATTATACCAGCATCTTGTAATAAAGCATCAATTTTATCTTGGTTGTATTTGGCTATTATTTTATAATCAAAACCATCAAAGGCTTTTCTGAAATTTTTGCGTTTACGCAAAATAGTAATCCAACTTAAACCAGCTTGAAAAGTTTCTAAAATTAAAAACTCAAAAAGAGTCGCATCATCATATACAGGAACACCCCATTCTTTATCGTGATAAGCTTCATATAAATCATCACCAACACACCAACCACATCTATGTTTTTCTACCATAAGCTATTAAAAAATGAAGATTAATAATTAAGTACCCATTATAGGCTGTAAGGTTTAAATTTAAAACATGACAAATATCATCTTAAATAAAATACCAAGATACTAAATTTGTATCGTCAAGTTTTGTTCCAATAAAAAATAAATCATGGATTCTATTATAAAAAATAGTTTAGAGCATAGTATATCTTACAATGAGTATAGAAGTTTAGTAAAACGGTTGGTTGAAGAAAACTCGACTACAGGATTAGAAAAAACAGAAGCATTGATAAACTATACAAAGCTTAACGATAGACGTATGAAGCGTTGGGATAAAACTATAAAAGTTTCTGACGACGCTAAATATAAAATTGAAGCTTTTGAAGAAGATATTACTTGGTTGCTAATTACCGAGAGTTGGTGTGGAGACGCTGCACATATTGTACCAGCAATAAATAAAGTAGCAGAGTTAAACGATAAGATTAACTTAAGAATTGTACTTCGTGATGAAAACTTAGGGTTAATGGATGCTTTTTTAACAAATGGTGGTAGAGCTATTCCTAAATTAATAATGATTGATAACGCCTCTGGAAATGTATTAAATACTTATGGACCAAGACCAACTGAGGCCACAAATTATGTGAATCGATTTAAAGCAAAATATGGAACGCTAACTCCAGAATTTAAAGAAGATTTACAGCATTGGTATAATAACGATAAAGGGCAAAATGTAATAAAAAACCTTACTGAAATATTGTGCGAATTACAACCTACCGTTTGTCTATAAAGTAAAACGTAATAGACCCAATTTGGCTTTTTTTAGTAGTATCTGTGCTAAACTGAGATTTTTTTGCATATTCTAAAGCATGCTCGGTCAAACATTCGTTTGATGTAGATGATGACGAGTTAATATAGGCATCAGTAACATTTCCTTTAGCATTTACTGTAATATTTACAACTATTTTCCCGCCAATTTCGCATAAATAAACAGGAATTGGAATGTAAACTTTTTTCCTATCGACTAACGAAAAACTAATCGTACTTTTTGTGTTTGCGCCTTCGTCTTGCTGTTTTTTTAATAAATCATTTACTTTACTAAAGGAGGAAAGTTCCTCGGTGTTTAGTTTAGAATCATCAAGTTTATCATATTCTTTTTTAAAGGCTTCATTTTGTTCTGATGCATTGTTATTTTTCGGTACATAATCTTCAGGTGGCGCAATGGGTTTATAAGCCTCAGCAAAATGTTTATTATTGCTAGTTTCGTTAAAAGCATTATTGGTTTCAGCTTTACTAGCATTTAATTGTTCTAAGGCTTCAAGTATTTTGATTTCTTCTTCGGTAAGTTCTTCTTCAGGTTCCATTTCATAGTAACTTTCAGAAATGAATTCACTTTGCTTTTTTAATCCTAAATTAAAAATAGAAAGGACAACAGTTCCCGTTAAGAGAAGCGTTATAAGTAGGGCTTTATGTTGATTTGTTAGGTTCAAATCTGAGTCAATTTACAGTAATTGTATATGAAATATACGTAAAAATAAACAAATTAGCCTTTTAGAGACGCAATGAAGGTTTCAATCGAAACAGCATGGTCTACATTGAAATTACCAATTTTTGTTCTTCGAAGTGATGATAAATGCGAGCCAGATTGTAAGACCTTACCAAAATCGTTAGCTAAAGAACGTATATAAGTGCCTTTGCTACAAACCACTCTAAAGTTAATATTTATTGAGCCTGTACTGAGCGCAGTCGAAGTATCAATTTTAGTAATTTCAAATGCTTGAATGTTTACAGTTCTTGGCTTAATTTCTACAGATTCTCCTGCTCTTGCAAATTCGTATAAACGTTTTCCGTCTTTTTTCAATGCTGAAAATATGGGAGGATATTGTTGAATCTCACCAATAAACTGTTTAGTAGCTTCGTGTATTAAATCTGGTGTAATATGTTCAGTTGGAAAAGTTTCATTTACTTCGGTTTCTAAATCAAAAGAGGGCGTTGTGCTTCCTAAAGTAAAAGTGCCTGTGTATTCTTTTATTTGACCCTGAAAGGTGTCAATTTGCTTAGTCATTTTCCCAGTACAAATCACTAATAAACCAGTAGCTAAAGGATCTAAAGTACCAGCGTGACCTACTTTTATTTTCTTAATATTAAAAGCTTGACGGATTTCCCAACGCAGTTTGTTTACCACTTGAAATGAGGTCCAATTTAAAGGCTTATCGATAAGTAAAACTTGCCCGGAAAGATATTCTTCTTTCAAAATCATGTTATGAATTTAGTAAAGAAAACACAATAGTTATAATGCCAACAATGGCACAATAAATAGCAAAGTAAGTAAGTTTGCTTTTTTTAACTAAAGCAATCATCCATGTGCAGGCAAATAAACCCGCCACAAAAGCAGCAAGAAACCCTACAGTAAGCGATGTGATATTATGGCTTTCCATCGAAATATCTCCGCTTAAAACATCTTTAGCAATTTTACCAAAAATTAATGGTACAACCATTAAAAACGAAAAACGAGCTGCTTTGGTTTTGTCATTCCCTAATAAAACTGATGTTGATATGGTGGCTCCCGAACGAGATATTCCAGGAAGCATTGCAATAGCTTGGGCAACACCTATAATAAAAGCATTTTGAAAAGTTACTTTTTTGTTGGTGTCTTTAGCTTTGTCTGCCAAATAAAGCAGAAGTGCCGTAATTATAAGCATAAAGCCAACAAGTTTTATGTTACTGCCAAATAACTCAGCAAATTGAGATTCGTAGCTATAGCCAATTATTGCAGCAGGAATCATAGAAATGGCAATTTTACTAACAAATTGCAAATCTTCATTCCACTTAAATTTTAAAAGGCCTTTTATAATGTCTAAAATATCTTTTCTAAAAACTACTATGGTGCTTAATGCAGTTGCAAAATGCAATACTACGGTAAATAGTAAGCTTTCTTCTGGCACAGAATTATCACCAAGAATGGCTTTCCCTAGTTCTAAATGACCGCTTGATGATACAGGTAAAAATTCGGTAAGACCTTGAATAATACCAAGGATAATAGAGTCGATTATATCCATTACTTTTTATCTGGATTCAATAGAATAGCATAAACCTGAATGCCAAAACCAATCAAAATTAAAGTGGGGGCTAACCTAATACGTCTCCAGCTAAAAATTTCAGGATTAAAAACATTAGGGTCGTCGCTACCACCGCCAGACATTAGTATAAAACCTAAAGCAATACAAGCTAAACCAATAAACATAAATTTATAGTTTTTCTTACCAAAAACAAATACTGGTTTTGTGTTTTCTTTTCGTTTTTTCTCTCCCATAATTCTTGTGTAAAGTAGATATGCAAATTAACGGATTTATTTAAAAAGTAATGTTAACACCTTTGTAAATTATCTAATAATACAGCTGGTCTGTTTTTAAATTTAAAAATCGTTGGGTTGCAAAATGCGTACTAATCCAAGTTATAATGATGCCTAAAGCAAATATAAAAACAAACAATAGGCTAACTAAAACAGGATTGCTTAATAACTCTAGTTCGGTAAATGTTTTATTAAGATAAAATAAAACTACTGCCATACCTATTAAGGCTAAAACAGCTCCAATGATACCCAAACGTACACTTTTCCAAACAAAAGGGCGACGAATAAATTGCTTTGTAGCTCCAACCATTTGCATGGTTTTTATTGTAAAACGCTTAGAATAAACCGCTAACCTTATAGAGCTGTTAATTAATAATACAGCAATTAAAGTAAAAATAGCACTAATGACAAGCACCCAAAAACTAATTTTCTTAACGTTGTCGTTCATTAAATTAACCAAATCGTTATCATAAGTGACTTCATCAACAAAGTTTTTATTTATCGCTTCTGCCGAAATTTTTTCAAGATGTTCTGAGGTTACAAAATCTGCTTTTAAATGAATATCGATAGAGTTTTGTAACGGATTGTAACCTACAAAATCCATAAAATCCTCGCCATTTTCAGCTTTCATAAATTCGGCAGCTTGTTCTTTCGAAACATATTCGGTAGATTTTACATAATCTGCCATAGCCAAACTTTTCTCAAGTTGTTTAACTTCTACATTTTTAGCATTATCTTTTAAATAAATGGTAACCACAACTTGTTCTTTAAAATGATCGGAAACTTTTTTAGCATTAAGAATAAGCATGCCCAATAAACCCAATAAAAACAAAACTAAAGCAATACTTAACACCACCGAAAAATATGAAGAAATAAGTCTGCGTTTTTGGTGTTTTTCAAAAGATGAACTCATAAGGTAATTGGATTAATTGTGTAAAAATAATAAAGTATTCTAATAAAACTTCAAAAGGCTAAAAGTCTTTTGGTTTCATTTAAAATTGATGTTCCTAAAGCATCAAAATGTCATTCAAGATATATTTATATAAACTAAAATAGATCCAATTTGTTGTAATTAAGCTAATTTCTTAGGCGATTTACTCAATAAATATACGCCAACAATAACCATTAAGCAACAGCCAATTTTTATTAAATTAATATCATTAGCATATTGGTTCTGCATTAAAACATTGGCATAAATACTAACCATAATAAAACTAATGGCAGGCTGTAAATAAATATAACTACTATTTACAGACGGAGAAACATAGCTAAGTGCGTAAATGTTAAATAGGTAAGCGAAAAACGTTGTGAATAAAACAACAAAACCAATAACTAAATAGGTGTTTAAATTAAATGATGAAAAATCTGTTGAAATGATATCACTCAATCCAAAAGGAAGCATAAATATAAAACCAAATAAAAACACCCAACTTATTACGGTTATAGGATGATATTTTTTCATTAATGGTTTTGCAACAACTAAATAAAGACCATAACAACTAGCATTTAAAATAACTAATAGGTTACCAAGAAAAGAACTGGTACCACCTGAATTATTTCCATATAAAATCAATATTATTGCGCCAATACTTCCAATACTTATACCTAATAGCTTTCTTGGAGTAATTTTTTCTTTAAGAAGAAAGAAGCTAAAAACGAGAACAATAACAGGAGTGGTTGTCATTATTATTGACGCATCAACAGGTGAAGTTAAATTAATACCATGAAAAAACAAGAGTTGGTTTGCTGCAGCTCCTAATAGTCCGCATAGTATTAATCGAGGAAAATCTTTTTTAGATATTTTCTCTTTGAATACAAGAGCTTTTAAAATCCAAAATAGTGCAGTAGCACAAACTAATCTAATAAAAACAAATGCCGAAGGACCAATTTTTTGTGGCATAATGCCTTTGGCTATAATGTAGTTAACACCATAGATTAAATTGGCTCCAAGTAGTGCTAAATGTGCTTTAAGTATGTTTTTATTCAAGGGTTAAATTTTCAAAATAAATTCAAAAGTAAATCTATTATTCTATAATTTCATTTAAATAGAAATAAACAGGAATATTTATTAAAACCAAAGATTTTTCAGTTTGTTTATAAAGCGTAAATTTGCAACTTCTTAAAAGAGACGATGATGAAATACAATTTCAACGAAATTGAAGCCAAATGGCAAAAATATTGGGCAGATAACCAAACCTTTAAAGCCGTAAATGGTAGTGATAAACCAAAATACTATGTGTTAGATATGTTTCCTTACCCAAGTGGCGCAGGTTTACATGTTGGGCATCCGTTAGGGTATATTGCTTCAGATATTTATGCGCGTTACAAACGCCACCAAGGGTTTAATGTGTTGCACCCGCAAGGTTATGATAGCTTTGGGTTACCTGCAGAACAATATGCCATTCAAACAGGGCAACATCCAGCAATTACGACTGCCGAAAATATTAAAACCTATCGTCGTCAATTAGATCAAATTGGGTTTTCTTTTGATTGGTCGCGTGAGGTTAGAACATCCGATCCCAATTATTACAAATGGACACAATGGATTTTTATTCAATTGTTCAATTCTTGGTATAATAATGATGCGGATAAAGCTGAAGACATTTCAGAATTAGAAAAACTGTTTGCTTCAGATGGAAACGGAAACGTCAATGCCGTTTGCGATGATAACATTGAACCATTTTCTGCGGAAGAATGGAACGCTTTTGATTCGACAAAACAACAACAAATATTACTACAATATAGATTAACCTATTTAGCTGAAACCGAAGTAAACTGGTGTCCAGCATTAGGAACCGTTTTAGCAAATGATGAAATTGTAAACGGTGTTTCAGAACGTGGTGGCCATCCAGTAATTAGAAAGAAAATGACGCAATGGAGTATGCGAATTTCTGCTTATGCAGAACGTTTACTTCAAGGTTTAGAAAAAATTGATTGGACGGATTCTTTAAAGGAAAGTCAGCGTAACTGGATTGGAAAATCTGTTGGTGCAAGTGTATCGTTCAATGTCATTGCGAGCGAAGCGAAGCAATCTGCCAATTCAGAAAACGAGAATGTCACCCTGAGCGCAGTCGAAGGGTCTCACAAAATAGATGTCTTTACTACAAGACCCGACACCATTTTCGGGGTTAGTTTTATGACACTCGCCCCAGAACACGAACTCGTATCTCAAATAACAACTCCAGAACAAAAAGCTGAAGTTGAAGCTTATGTTTTAGCAACCGCAAAGCGAAGTGAACGTGATAGAATGGCAGATGTAAAAACCATTTCAGGCGTATTTACAGGCGCTTATGCAGAGCATCCGTTTACAAAAGAACCGATTCCGGTTTGGATTGGCGATTATGTTTTAGCGGGCTATGGAACAGGAGCAGTCATGTCTGTGCCATGTGGCGACCAGCGTGATTACGATTTTGCAAAACATTTTAATATACCAATTCCTAATATTTTTGAAGGGGTTGATATTTCAGAAGAAGCCTTTTCAGATAAAGAAAAAACCGTAATTGGAAATAGTGATTTCCTAAACGGCATGAATTATAAAAAAGCAACCAAACGTGCTATTTACGAATTGGAGCAGATTGGTCAAGGTGAAGGAAAAACCAATTACCGTTTGCGTGATGCGGTGTTTTCGCGTCAGCGATATTGGGGTGAGCCATTTCCGGTGTATTATGTAGATGGGATGCCACAGATGATTGATGCAGAACATTTACCGATTAAACTCCCAGAAGTTGAAAAATATTTACCAACCGAAACAGGCGAACCACCACTAGGCAATGCAACAGTTTGGGCTTGGGA
>NZ_CAXIBN010000148.1:0-7722 GCF_964021735.1 uncultured Wocania sp.
AAGTTTGAACCTATTTTTTCTTGCGAAACGGTTACATCGGTATTAACGTTTTCAGTTTGCGGATATAATATTTTAGAAATTACTATCGCACCTGGAGCCGCCATAACCGATGCTGCTAATAAATGTTTCGCATAAAATAAACGTAAAGCAGGATCGTCTCCACCAAGAAATCCAATATAAGCTGCCAATACAGCACCAGCAACGGTTGCCATACCACCAATCATAACCAAAAGCATTTCAGACTTATTCATTTTTTCTAAATACGCCTTTATTAAAAGTGGTGCTTCAGTTTGACCTAAAAAGATGTTACCAGCAACACTTAAACTTTCTGCTCCAGATATTTTTAAAAGTTTTGACAATAACCAACCAAAAGCTTTTACTATTTTTTGAATAATGCCTAAATAAAATAGAACAGATGTTAAAGCCGAAAAGAATATAATAGTTGGTAATACTTGAAAAGCAAATATGAATCCGAAAGTATCCATATCTACTACTAAGCCTTCAAACAAAAATTTACTGCCTGCTCTTGTAAATTCTAGCACTTGTACAAACATGCCGCCAATAAATTCAAATATAGTTTTAACGAATTCAACTTTTAAAACACCAATAGCAATTAAAAGTTGAAATGCTAATCCAATACCCACAATTTTCCAATTGATGGCTTTTCTATTACTGCTAAACAGGAAGGCAATGAAAACTAAAGTAATCATTCCTAAAACACCACGCCATAGGCTATTTATTGAAAAGCCTTGACTTTCAATAATAGTATTATTTGTTTCATTTGTATTTGGAACAACTTGTTGCGTTAGGTTTTTAGATTCTACAACTTGCTTATTTATATATAGTGAATCTGTTGAAGTATTTGATTGTATTGAAGGTGTTTGCGATACATTTTCAATAGTATCTGTAAGCTTTATTTTGTCTGTTTTTTGAGCTATTAATGTTGAAGTAAATAAGCTAAAAATAGCTACTAAAGACAAAAAAAAGGATTTCATAAATTTATGAGATTAGCGTTTAGAAATTTCGTCGCGAATATGTGCCGCAGCTTCGTAATCTTCATTAGATACTGCTTCGTCTAATAAATTATGAAGTTCTTCAAGCGTTTTTCCTTTGTAATTTTCGCGAGGTGCGTTAGGTTCTAATTCATTTGCTATTAAATCATCAACTAGTATACTATCTTGAAGTTCGTCTTCCTCATCTTTTTTAGGATTCACTTTTAAGTAAATACCTGCTTTGTCAAGAATGTTTTTATAAGTAAAAATTGGTGCATCAAAGCGAAGTGCTAAAGCAATAGCGTCACTAGTTCTGGCATCAATAATTTCTTCAATTTTATCGCGTTCACATATTAAACTGGAATAAAAAACACCATCAACTAATTTATGGATAATGACTTGCTTTACAACAATATCAAATCGATCTGCAAAATTTTTAAATAAATCGTGAGTTAAAGGTCGTGGTGGGCGAATTTCTTTTTCTAAAGCAATGGCAATAGATTGCGCTTCAAAAGCACCAATTACAATAGGAAGTTTGCGGTCGCCATCTACTTCATTTAAAATAAGTGCATATGCACCATTTTGGGTTTGACTATATGATATGCCTTTTATGTTTAATTTTACTAAACTCATAATTTACTCGATAATCGAGGTTTAAATTTTTAGAGAGTTACCTCATAATAAAAACATGTCTTAAAATACCAAGTGTGTTTTTTACCAAGGTAGCTTATTAAGCACAAAGAACTGTTTAAATTAGGACTTAACCAACTGCCTAAGGCAGATTTTGATATAATGCTAATTTAATCAGTTCTGTGGAACAATACAATTTATAAAAAAATAATCTATTGTTGAGCTTTAAAAGCTTTTAATTTTTCGATGAGTTGCGGAACCACTTCAAAAGCATCACCCACAACACCATAATCGGCAGCTTTAAAGAAAGGAGCTTCAGGATCGGTATTAATGACCACTTTCACTTTTGAGGCGTTAATACCAGCTAAGTGTTGAATAGCTCCAGAGATGCCTATAGCTATATATAGATTTGCTGCTACGGGTTTACCTGTTTGTCCTACGTGTTCGCTGTGTGGTCTCCAACCTAAATCTGAAACTGGCTTAGAGCATGCTGTTGCTGCACCTAAAACATCGGCTAATTCTTCAATCATACCCCAATTTTCAGGACCTTTTAAACCACGGCCAGCAGAAACTACTATTTCGGCATCTGCAATAGTAACTTTGTCGGTTGCTTTGTCAACAGATTTTACACTTACACCAGATTCTGGAATAGAAGGTGAAAACGCTTCCACGGAAGCGGTACCATTAAACTCTACTAATCCGAAAGAATTGTTTGAAACCGCAATTAACTTAACATCGGTGTCAATGGTTGTCATGTTAAAAGCCTTGTTTGTAAAAGCGGTTCGTTTAACGGTAAAAGGAGATATGCTTGATGGAACTTCAACAACATTTGAAGCAAAACCTGCATTTAATCCAACAGCCAAAAGTGGTGCTAAATATTTACTGTTTGCGCTAGAACTAACTATTACGACTTTGGCATTTTCATTTTCAGCTGCTTGTTTTAAAACATCAGCATAGGTTTTGGCATTAAATGTGTCAAGTTTTGAGTTACTAACGTTTAAAACTTTATCTACACCATAATTTTCTAAAATAGAAGTGTCATTTGCGTTTATTGCAACAGCAGTTACAGTAGTTTCTAATTGATTTGCTACTGCTTTGGCATATGATGCTACTTCTAAGGCTACTTTTTTGAAAGTACCTTTTTCTGATTCTGTATATACTAAAACTGACATTTATTTTTATTTTTTTTGAAAATTGATTAAATCACTTTAGCTTCGTTGTGAAGCAGGTTTACTAATTCGTCTAAATTATCTGGCGAAACCAAGGTTACTGCGCCTTTTGGAGCTGGTTTTTCAAATTTAACCGATGTGGTTTCTGTACTAGCATCAACAGGTTCAACAACCGTTAGTGGCTTTTTCCGTGCCATCATAATACCTCTCATATTAGGAATACGTAAATCGCTTTCTTCAACCAATCCTTTTTGTCCGCCAATAACTAAAGGTAAAGTTGTCGATACGGTTTCTTTTCCACCATCAATTTCTCTAGTTGCAGTAGCGTTTGTAGCGTCAACTTCAAGGTTAATGCAATTATTTACAAAATTAGCATTAGTTAAACCAGCTAACATACCTGGAACCATACCGCCATTATAATCAATAGATTCGCGACCAGCAATTATTAAATCGTAGCCACCATCTTGCACTACTTTGGCTAATTGTTTAGCTACTTGAAAGCCATCAACAGCAACCGTATTAACACGTATAGCACTATCTGCACCAATGGCTAAAGCTTTACGAAGCGTAGGCTCGGTTTCTGCACCACCAACATTAACAACATCTACACTTGCACCTTGCTTTTCTTTAAACCACATGGCACGAGTTAAACCAAACTCATCATTTGGATTGATAACAAATTGTACACCATTGGTGTCGAATTTAGAATTATCATCTGTAAAATTAATTTTTGATGTAGTGTCTGGAACGTGACTTATACACACTAAAACTTTCATATTTTTATAATTAAATTAAGATTCTTTATGTGAGAAGTATCTAACTATTATGTACTTCAAATTTAGGGAACGAAGTTAATTATTTTATTTCGAATATTTGCTATGCGTGCATAGTAAATTTTAGATAATTCTTTTGAACAAAGTATTTTATTTATTGTTATTTTTGCAATTCGATTAAAACATATTTAATGAAGACAATTCAATTTAGAGAGGCAATTTGCGAAGCCATGAGCGAAGAAATGCGCAGAGACGAAAGCGTTTATTTAATGGGTGAGGAAGTGGCAGAATACAATGGAGCTTACAAAGCTTCAAAAGGTATGTTAGACGAGTTTGGATCAAAACGAGTTATAGATACACCTATTGCTGAGTTAGGTTTTGCTGGAATAGCCATTGGATCGACCATGACAGGGAACAGACCCATTGTTGAGTACATGACATTTAATTTCTCTTTAGTTGGAATTGATCAAATTATAAATAATGCTGCAAAGATTAGGCAAATGTCTGGCGGACAATTCAAATGTCCAATTGTTTTTCGCGGACCAACAGCTTCAGCGGGTCAGCTAGGAGCAACGCACTCGCAAGCTTTTGAAAGCTGGTTTGCAAATACACCGGGTTTAAAAGTAGTAGTACCATCTAATCCATACGATGCAAAAGGGTTATTAAAGGCTGCAATACGTGATGACGATCCTGTTATTTTTATGGAAAGCGAGCAAATGTACGGCGATAAAGGTGAAGTGCCAGAAGGCGAATATGTATTACCGTTAGGCGTTGCTGAAATTAAACGTGTAGGTACAGATGTAACTATTGTATCTTTTGGAAAGATTATTAAAGAAGCTTACAAAGCTGCAGACGAACTTGAGAAAGAAGGTATTTCTTGCGAAATTATCGATTTACGTACTGTAAAACCAATGGATAGAAAAGCCATTTTAGAATCAGTTAAAAAAACAAATAGATTAGTAGTTTTAGAAGAAGCATGGCCTTTTGGAAATGTAGCTACTGAAATTACCTATTTAGTACAATCTGAGGCATTCGATTATTTAGATGCTCCCATTGTAAAAATTAATACGGCTGATACACCAGCTCCATATTCACCTGTTTTATTAGCAGAATGGTTGCCAAATAGCGAAGATGTCGTTAAAGCAGTTAAAAAAGTTTTATACAAATAAATTAATTTTTTTTACGTTATATAAACTTCATTAGCACGATTGTTGATGAAGTTTTTTTATACTATGAACATAAGACTACTATTTATAATTTTTTTCTTAGGATTTTTTTCAGTAATAGCCCAAACCAAAGTTAGCGGCTATGTGTTTGATGATTATAATGAACCCGTTTCTTTTGCTAATATTGTATTTAAAGGATCTTCTGAAGGCACTATTACAGATGAAAATGGAAAGTTCTATTTAGAATCTACCGAAACATGGAATGCTTTAATTATTTCGTTTATAGGTTACGAAACCATTGAAGTTCCTTTAGCCAAAAAAGTAAATTACAATTTAAAGTTTACACTTAAGGAGGAAACTGCACAATTAGATGCAGTAGTTATTGTATCTGGAAAGCAATCCAAAAAAAATAACCCTGCTATAGATTTGTTGCGTAAGATTTGGGAACATAAGCGTAGAAATGGATTAAACCTTTACAAACAATACGAATACGACAAATACGAAAAAGTAGAGTTCGATATTAATACTATTGATAGTGCGCTTATAAAAAGTAAACTTTTCAGGGGTATGGAATTTGTTTTTAACGAAGTTGACACCTCTCGTGTTACAGGTAAAACGTACTTGCCCATGTTTATTAACGAAGCCGTATCAAAAGTTTATGGCGATAATGTAATTAATAAACGAAAAGAGGTTTTAAAGGGAAATAAAAATTCAGGTTTTAGCGACAATCAAGTTGTAATTGATTTTGTTGACGATTTATATTCCGATTATAATGTATACGATAATTATCTAAAATTTTTCGATAAAAGCTTTGTCAGTCCACTTTCAAAAACAGGCATCAATACCTATAATTATGTATTGTCAGATAGTGCATTCATCGATAATAAATGGTGTTACAATATTATTTATTATCCGCGTCGTAAAAATGAATTGACTTTTAAAGGCGATTTTTGGGTTGCAGACACCACTTATGCTATTAAAGAAATTAATTTACAAGCCTCAAAAAGCGCCAATATAAACTGGGTAAAGGATATTTATATTGAGCAAGAATTTGAAGTGTTAAACGATTCACTTTTCCTTGTAAAGCGCGATTATATGATGTCTGATTTCGCGTTAAGCAAAAAAGAAAAATCACGTGGTGTTTACGGCAAGCGAACCACATTATTTAATAATTATGAGTTCGACAAACCTTTAGATAAAAAATTCTACGACCAGGAAGTTTATAATTACGATAAAGATATTTACGATAGAGATGATGCGTTTTGGGCAGATAACCGATTAGAAGATTTGAATAAAGACGAACAAGGTGTTTATAAAATGTTAGACACTTTAAAAACCGTAAAAAAGTTTAAGCGGCTTTACAATTTAGGAAGCATTTTATCATCGGGTTATATTGAATTTAATACGTTACCGTTAGACTACGGTCCCATTTTTTCAACCTTTGGTTTTAACGAAGTTGAAGGCTTACGTTTACGTGCTGGCGGACGTACTTATTTTGGTAGAAACGATTTGTGGCGATTAGAAGGCTTTTTAGCTTACGGTTTTAGAGACGATAAATTCAAATATGGCATTTCAGGAAAATGGCTTTTGGATAAAAAAAGACGATTGATTATTTCTGGAGGAAACAGGCGCGATGTCGAGCAAATAGGAGCAAGCCTAACCACAAGCACCGATGTTTTAGGGCGTAGTTTAGCATCCTCATCGGTTGTGGGAACAGGAGCAAATGATAAATTAACTTCTATAAATTTAACAAGTTTAGCAGTCGAGTTAGAACCTTGGCGCAATGTTATTTTTAGGTTAGGTTCAAATTACCGTACTTTAGAGTCGGCATCACCAACCTTTAGTTTAGATTACGTTGATGCAGAATCGCCAACAGGTTTTGAATCTGAAATAAAGCAATTTGAAACCTCGCTTTCAGTATCTTATTTTCCAAAACGAAAAATGACAGGTTTCGGCGTAGAGCGACGTATAGCAAACGACGATTTTGCACGTATTTTTGCGCAAATAAGTCGTGGCGATAAAAGTATATTTAAAAGCGATTTTGATTATACCAAACTGCAACTCTCGTACATACAACCATGGCAAGTTGGTGGTTTTGGCAGGCTGTATACCACTATCGAAGCTGGTAAAACCTTTGGAGAAGTGCCTTTAGGTTTGCTAAGTGTAATCCCTGGCAATCAATCGTATTTTTCAATTTACAACACCTTTTCGCAGTTAGACTTTTACGAGTTTGTAAGCGATACTTATGCGTCGTTTCATTTAGAGCATAATTTTAACGGACGCTTCTTTTCAAGAATTCCGTTTTTACGAAAATTTAATCTTCGAGAAATTGTAAGTATTCGTGGCGTTTGGGGTGAGATTTCGCAAGATAATATAAACTTAAACACCACCAACAATCCAAATAGTATTCCGCTAGTGGCACCAAATAACAAGCCCTATTACGAGTATGGTTTGGGTATTGGTAATATTTTTAAAGTGTTTAGAATCGATTTTAATTTTAGAGGCAATTATAAAGATAAAGAGCTGTACCCAAACGCACGAAAGTTTGGGGTAACAGGAAGCTTCGGGTTTTATTTTTAGAATTTTTATTTGAACACCTGCCTGGACTTTCTGTATTAGACTGGACATTTGGTTGCGATAATTACGTTGCATAATTTAACTTTGAATTATGAAAAGAGCACACAGGAATTAAAGTTTATAATTTAAGAAAAAGGCAGTAGAATTAAGCTATGCCCGAGGTAACGTAAAAGCGTAATACAGATATTTGAAGAACAGGATGTTCCTATACCTGTACTCAGTCGTTGGCGACAAGAATCAAAAGATTATGAAAAGAACAGTTTTCTAGGTCGAGGGAAGCCAAAATTAACAGACGAACAAAAAGAAATAGCCTTATTAAAGAGACAATTAAAAGATGTATCGGAAGAACATGAGATATTAAAAAAGGTGAGGTGGTAAGCATCTTTTAGTTCATTGTTTATTATTTTCAATTAAG
>NZ_CAXIBN010000149.1:0-7667 GCF_964021735.1 uncultured Wocania sp.
ATACAAAAATTAGCAAAAATATTTCCTAATAAATCATCATTTGTTATTTCACCAGTAATTTCCCCAAAATAATAAAGGGCTTGACGAATATCTATAGCTAATAAATCTCCAGACAAACCAGATTCCAATCCGTTTTTAACGTTTTGAATTTCTTGAAACGCTTTTAAGAGAGAATCATAATGACGTGAATTAGTAACAATCGTATTATTATTTCTTAAAGCTCCGGTATTTATAAAACTTAAAAGTTTGTCTTTTAATTGATCTACTCCTACGCCTTGCTTTGCAGACACTAAAACATAATTAGAATTTTCAACAACATGCAAAACATTTTTCAGTCGTTCTTTCTCATCGTCAGGTAACTTGTCCACTTTGTTGGCAATAATAAGAATGGGTTTTTGAGGGTATTTGTTTTTTATCTTTTCAATTTCGAATTGTACATTATCAAAACTATCTAATTCTGAAGCATCAAAAAGATAAACAACAACTTGTGCTTGCTCTATTTTTTCAAAGGTTTTTTTAATCCCAATACTTTCTACCACATCTTTAGTGTCCCTTATTCCCGCAGTATCTATAAACCTAAAACCTATCCCCCCTATAGAGATTTCATCTTCGATGGTGTCTCTTGTAGTGCCTGCTATTTCACTAACAATAGCACGTTCTTCGTTTAAAAGAGCATTTAAAAGCGTAGATTTTCCAACATTAGGCTCCCCTACTATCGCAACAGGAATTCCATTTTTTATAACATTCCCAACAGCAAACGAATCTATAAGGCGTTTAAGTACAAACGTTATACGCTCTATTAGTTTATTAAATTGAGTTCTATCTGCAAATTCTACATCCTCTTCTGCAAAATCGAGTTCCAATTCTATTAATGAGGCAAAATTTAAAAGTTCTTCACGAAGTTTCGCTATTTCAGATGAAAACCCGCCACGCATTTGCTGCATCGCTATTTGGTGCGAAGCTTCATTATCACTTGAAATTAAATCTGCTACAGCTTCAGCTTGCGATAAATCTAATTTACCATTTAAAAACGCACGTAAGGTAAACTCTCCTGCAGTCGCCATTCTGCAACCTTGTCGTAAAAATAATTGGATGATTTCTTGCTGAATATAATTAGAACCATGACACGAAATTTCAATTACATCTTCACCTGTATAAGAATTTGGATTTTTAAAAATCGACAATAAAACCTCATCTATAGTTCTATGGCCATCAATAATATGACCTAAATGTATAGTATGTGTTGCTTGCTTACTTAATATTTTACCAGAAACCGATTTAAATTGTTTTTCGGCAATTCTAATAGCATCGTTTCCAGAAAGTCGAATAACAGCAATAGCTCCCGCACCAGAAGGCGTAGCTAGTGCTACTATAGTATCTTGATTTATCATGAAGCAAAAATAGTAAAATGCTTTGCTAATTTAATACTGAGTGTTTATTATATTATAGCTGCAAAAATTCTTAATAAAAATAGAAATTTGACGTTTTGTTGAAAGCTATTTCTTTCAAAATAGTAAATGTAGTTAATTTTGTTACTTCTAAAATGATTACTATAATTGATTTTTACTAAAGTAATAGCAACTTAAAAATCAAATATCAACAGTATTATTATAGTTAATATCAAAACATTATTTAATGTGTAAATATAGTTTTAGTTGCGAATATATTATGTATGCATAGTATATTTGCAAGCCTGTTTTTTTATAAATGTGACTTAATAGCTTTTAAGCACCTAAGTTTCAGTAAAACAGAACAGTAAGTATTTTAATCCAACTAGAGCAACGAGAAAAAGATTTACAACAACATGAAAATTATTGACTCTGATTTTTCAAATCACATCATGAAATCTGTACAAAAAGATTTAGGAGATATATTCTTTTTTGATCATATAGCTGTGATTGAATTTAACGAAGGTGTGCATGTAGATATAAATAACTCTACAGAAATTTTTGATGAAATAAACGCTTATTTTGGGTCTGAAAAACCTTTTGGTGTTATTGCAAACCGTATTAACTCTTACTCAGTAAAACTTTTAGATGCAGATTTGTTTAGAGGAAAAGTTAAAAACTTATGTACTTACGCAGTAGTTAGTTACAACCTTGCTGGCAAAATGAATGCGGACATAGAAAACAGTTTCTGCCTTTCTGATAATATTAGTTATTACAGTATAAAAGATGCCATATATGATGTTTATAACAAAATAAAAAACAATATGTGCTTTTCTCTAAACTAAATAAATACCATCAGATTTTATCTCAATAAGTTTCTGTTTGTATAAAGAACCAACAGATTTTTTAAAATTCTTTTTACTCATTTGTAGCTGGTCTTTTATCGCTTCAGGGTTAGACTTATCGGTAAGATTTATATAACCACTATTATCTTGTAACTCCTGTAAAATTCGCTCAGCATTAGGCTCTATATTCCTGTAGCCTATTTGCCCCAAAGTAATATCTAATTTATTTCCTGGGCGTATTTTTTTAATAATACCTTTTAGCTTGTCACCAACACTAATATCTTTAAAAATCTGATCTTTATAAATTAAACCTAAATGCATTTTATTTACAATCACATTCATGCCAATGTCCGATGGGTGCGATACTATTAAATCGACTTCATCAAACTCAGCAACTGTAAGTTCTCTATTATCTAAAAACCTATTCGTTTTACTTGATGCTACTAACCTATCGGTCTTTTCATCTAAATAACAATGCACCAAATACCAACCGCCTGGTTTCATTTTAAAAGCTTGTTCTTTAAACGGACAAAATAATTCTTTAACCAATCCCCAATCTAAAAAAGCACCATAATCAGTTACTTGATTACAGCGCAACAAGGCAAAATCACCTTTTTTAATATAAGGAAAATCTGTTGAAGCTACTGGGCGTTCTTCATTATCCAAATACACAAAAACATCAATCTTATCCCAAATTTTAAAAGCCTCAGGAACATATCTGTTTGGTAATAACACTTCGTTTTCTTCATCATCAATTAAATACACGCCATGATCAGTTTCACGAAGTATTTCTAAAGTATTTATTTGTCCTAAATGTATCATGCGACAAAGGTAATGATATTAAGGAAAGATTATTTAATTGATGGTGACAAAACTATTGATAAATAATATTTTCCATTAAAAAGATTCTGAAATAAATCTGGGCAAAAAAAAAGCGTTACAATTTTGTAACGCTTTTGTAATATATAATTCTGCAGATATTAATAAACAGATTCTTTTTTGAAATGTTTAGTAAGCAAGTAATAAACTACAGCTCTGTATTTATTTCTGTTAGATTGTCCATATTTATCCATAACAGCTTGAATGCCTTTATCTAAATCTGCGCCATCTTTTAACCCTAGTTTTTTAATTAAGAAATTATTTTTAACTGTTGCCAATTCTGATTCGTCTGATCCAGAAACTGTTGCAGAATCAGCATTATAAATTGATGGTCCACAACCAATAGTAACTTTAGTTAATAAATCCATGTCTGCATTAACACCGCACTTGTCTTTTAAATCTGCAGCATATTTTGCAATAAGTTCGTCTCTTTTGCTCATAATTAAATAGTTTTTAATGTGTTTGTAAAATACGTTTTTAAAGATAACTATTTTTTAGACACGTAGAATCACATAAAGTCACTTTAATTAACTAATAGATTTGAAATATTGAAGTAAAATTTCATCGTTAGAATTCTTTGGAGTAAAGATTTCTAATAATTTTGGCTGATGACTTTTTGAGTAAAATGAATGTAAATTATTATTTAAATCTAATTCATTTGAAACACTAGCATATTCAAAACCATACATTTTACATAAATGTTCTGCTGTTAATTGATGCTTAGTTTCAAAATAGGTGTCGAAATTCTCAGTGTTTTTATATCCTGGAAGGATTCTAAAAATACCACCTCCCTGGTTATTAATAATAATAATTCTAAAGTTATTAGGTATATAGTTGTTCCATAATGCGTTGCTATCGTAAATAAAACTTAGGTCACCAGAAATTAAAGTAGTTTGTTTTGTGTTTGCAACTGCACAACCAATAGCAGTACTTGTACTTCCATCAATACCACTTGTACCACGATTACAAAATACTTTTAAAGTTTTATTTAAATCGAATAATTGTACATAACGTACTGTTGAACTATTTCCTAACTGTAAAATAGTGTCGTTTGGAATAGCGTTTAAGATAATTTCAAAAGCTTTTAAATCACTAAAATCAATGGCTTTTAAATAGGCTTTATGCTTATTATCTCTAATTGATTTTACAGCATTCCAATTTGGTTTATAATCACTTTCTTGTGTTTTTACTTCTGATAAAAATTTTGAAAAAAAGTGATTTGGTGTAGTTTGAATAAATCGATTTAAACTAAAAAAAGTGTCGTTTGCTTTATTTAAATCAATATGCCAATGCTGCTTTGGCTTATATTTGCGCAAAAATGCTTTTATTTTTTTTGATACAATTAATCCTCCAAAGGTTAATAAAATGTTAGGTTGAAGGTTTATAAAATCTTTTTCTTTTAGAGGTGCAATTAACTTATCGATACTCGGAAAAAACTCATTGTTATGTATATTCGACATCGTTTCGGTAAAAACAATTACGCTATCGTCTTTGGCTAAAGCATCTAACCATTTTTGCTCAATAGCATTTGGTTGATTCACCCCAACCAACACCATTTTTTTTGAAGCGGAATTCCAATCATTAATGCATGAGTGCAAAATAGAATCTTCAATTTCTATAGTTCTCTTTTTTATAGAAATAGACTTCGGATTAACCGATAGCGCATCTACCATATCATACAACGGTTCATCAAACGGAATGTTAATATGCACAGGACCATTTTTTGAAGATGTCACATTGATAGCTTTATTAATCTCTGCTTCATTATACTCTTGAATACCTTGTTTTAAACCCAATAAAGTTTCTAACTTATTTTCTAGATTTTTAAAAATAGGCAACTCCTCTTCAGCTTCAGCTTCTTCATCTAAATCCAACTTTAGATTGGCAGAATATAAAATATGATTTTCAAATACATTTTTCTGATTAATGGTTTGTCCGTCACCAATATCTATTAAATGCTTTGGTCTATCTGCCGATAAAACCACCAAAGGAATATCACTATAAAAAGCCTCTGCCACAGCCGGATAATAATTTAATAAGGCGCTACCAGAAGTACATACCACAGCAGTTGGTTCTTGTAATTGTTGTGAGATGCCTAAAGCAAAAAAAGCAGCACAACGCTCATCTACAATACTGTAACACTTAAAGTAATCGTTATTAGAAAAACCAATAGTTAAAGGTGCATTTCTGCTACCTGGAGAAATTACAATATGCTTTATGCCTTTAGTTTTGCAAAGCTCAATAACAGTTTGCGCAAGCGGAATTTTTGGGTATTTCATTGTTTCAAAAGTACAAAACCTAAGTGAAAATTTACGCCACTAATGCACGAATATTTTATTAAAAAGCATTTATAAATTTAAAGAACTTGTTTAATAGTTTGCGATTTTGAAACCGTTTCTTTCCATTCACTTTCTGCATTAGAGCTTTCGGTAATACCTCCACCAACATAAATTATGGCTTTAGTATCTTTTAATTGCATACAGCGCAAATTAACATACAACTGGGTGCTTTTTTTGTTTATAGCGTAAGCTCTATTTTCAATATTACGTTTTCCAGATCGTGGTGCTTTTGTGGTTTCAAAATTTAATTCCCCTAAAAAACCAGTATAAAACTCACGATTATAGCTTTCATGTTTTAAAATGAATTGTTTCGCATCTTGCTTTGGAAATCCACAAACCGCAGGTGTTGGATGCAATACCGAAATAATATCTTTTAAGTTTGAATTTGATTGCAGTCTTGCCGAAATCATAGTTTTTAAATGCAGTAAGTTACCCGCCTTCACGGTTTCGGTTTCTGATGCTTTTATGTTTTCAACTAAAGGTTTTAAACTTTCAATAATGAAATTTGTAACTATGTGCTGCTCGTCTTTTTCTTTATCTTTCCAAACTACATCAAGCGTGCCTTTATAATCTTGCGTACCTGCCAGTGCCATAATAGAAAACTGTTTACCTTCTATTTTAATCAACGTTTCTGGTGTGGCTCCTAACCACAATCCTACTTTGGGGTGATACCAGCAATATACAAATGCCGATTTGTAATAGCTTAGAAGCTTTTTAAAAATTGAAATGGTATTTAACTCAGGTCTGTTAATAGTTTCCTGTCGAGATAAAACAACCTTTTCAAACTCATTATTATTAATAGCTTTAATACCTTTTTTTATGAGGTTAATGTGTATTTTTTTTGAGTCTTTATCTGAATATTCATTTACTTTAAATGCCTCAAATTCACTCAACATGACATTTGATACAGAAACTACTTCTGAATTTTCAACTGGTATTAAAACTGGATCTTGAGAATCATCAAAAGGTGAAAACACAAAACCTTGCTCGGTAAAACCTTTTGAAAAATATAAATCGTTTGTTTCTTGTAGCAACACTTTTACAACATTTTCATTAGGCTTTCTATAAACCACAAAAGGAAGCGCGTTACTATAATGTGTTTCTATACGATTAAAAAAATCATCCAAAGTCATTAACTATTTCTTTTTGGGTAACGAAATGGTTGACAGTCTGCAAATAGAAATTAAATTATCAGTATCGTCAGTCACTCGAATATCTAATAATTGTGTGGTTCTTCCTCTATGCAAAAAAGTTGCTTTAGCATAAACAAAACCTTCTGTAACACTTTTTAAATGATTAGCTGTAATTTCTATACCGCGGACAAAAAATTTCTCAGTATCTATAAAAATATGCGATGCAAAACTCCCAACGCTTTCGGCTAAAGCTGCTGTTGCTCCACCATGTAACACACCGTCTGGTTGATGTACTCTAGAATTTACAGGCATTCTAGCAACTAAAAAATTATCTCCAAAATCTATAACCTCAATTTCTAAGGTTTCCATTAAGGTGTTTTTACAAGCTTTATTGGCTTTAGATAAAACGTCTTCTTTAGATAATTGCATAGAATAGTGTATTTTTAAAATCGCTAACAAAAGTACAAAACATAAGTGTAAATGAATTCACAAGAAAAAGAAATATCATACACCATAACCAATACCTATTCTACACTAAATACGCTTTCAAAATCGACTAAAAATGTGTGGTTTGTTTGCCATGGTATGGGCTATTTAAGTCGCTATTTTTTAAAATATTTTAAAGGATTAAATGCAGATGAAAATTATATTATTGCGGCACAAGCGTCAAACAAATATTATTTAAAATCTGAATTTAAACACGTTGGTGCTAGTTGGTTGACTAAAGAAAACACAATAAAAGAAACCGAAAATGTGATGCGAAATTTTGATGCTATTTTTAAAGCGGAAAACATTCCTGATGATGTTAATTTAATTGTATTAGGATACTCGCAAGGTGTTAGTGTTGCTATGCGCTATGTAGCAAAACGCCAATTACAATGTGCACAATTGGTATTACATTCTGGTGGCATTCCTAAAGAATTAAATACTGAAAACTTTAGCTTTTTAAATGCCAAAGTAAGTTTGGTTTGCGGTGCAAATGATGAATATTTAACCAAAGAACGATTGCAATTAGAAACAAAAAAAGCACAACTTTTATTTAAAGAAAATTTGAATGTTATTATGTTTGATGGTAAACATGAA
>NZ_CAXIBN010000150.1:0-7646 GCF_964021735.1 uncultured Wocania sp.
TACTGGGATAATTCCCAGAGCCCAAAACCATATTTTTTCTTCTAACTGCATGTATCTTTATTTGTTTGTCGCAGATTTGCTTCTACCACGAATTCACTAATTATTTTAAAAATGCTTTGTCTTTTCTCTATTTTCTATTATCTGTTTTTCTAAACAAAACTTCTAAAGAAAGTAAAACGTAATAGTAGCTCTAAAAGCAATAATAATCCTGCTAATAAGACTATAGGACGATACTTTTCTTCGTAATTATAGAATTTGAATTCTTCTATTTCTGTTTTTTCAAGTTTGTTTATTTCGTTATAAATGTCTTCTAGCTTTTTGTTGTTAGTCGCTCTAAAATATTTTCCACCTGTTACTTCGGCTATTTCTTTAAGTAATTCCTCATCAATTTCCACCTGTGCTCGTGCGTATTGAAAATTACCATTTGACAATACACTTACAGGTGTAAGGGCTGTTCCATTAGTTCCTATACCAATAGTATAGGTTTTTATTTCATATTCTAAAGCCAATTCGCTAGCAATCTTTGGGTCTATAAATCCAGAGTTATTAACCCCATCTGTCAATAATATAATAATTTTACTCTTTGCTTTACTGTCTTTTAAACGGTTTACCGAAGTCGCTAAACCCATGCCTATTGCTGTTCCGCCTTCAATAATAGTATTGTACTTTATATCTTTTAAAGACCGCAATACAATAGATTTATCGCTAGTTATAGGTGTTTTTGTAAAGCTTTCACCAGCGTATTCAACTAATCCAATTCTATCGTTTGGTCTACCTTTAATAAATTCTGCTGCTACTTTTTTTAAGGCCTCTAAACGGTTTGGCGATAAATCTTTAGCCAACATACTTGCCGAAACATCAATGGCCATTACAATATCGATGCCTCGTGTGGTTTTTGTTTTTGATGATACATCAACCGTTTGAGGTCTTGCAATAGCTGTTATTAATAATGCTAAGGCTATGAGTCTTAAAGCAAATAATAAGTGCTTTATTTTTGGCAACCACGAGTTCGTTATTTTAAACCCTTTTAAACTTGATATTTTAAGTTCTGCTGTTTGCTTTTTATGTTTCAATACATACCATAATATGGCTAATGGCAACAATAGCATTAACCAAAATAATTCTTTATTTAGAAATTGAATCCCTTCAAACATTATTCTTCTGCTTCTTTAAGTTCTACTGAATTTAAAATACGCTCCACCATTTCATCTGCATAGGTATCGTCTTTTGGACTTGTAATAATTATTTGTTGCAACACATTATTTGAAGTAAATTGAAGCAACACATAATTGGCTTCTTTAAGCTCCTTTGAGGTTAAACTAGGTGCTTTTAACGTTCCTGAAGTTTTTAATCCTTCTGCTCCATTTGGCGTTACAAACTTATCTCTTAATACAACAATGTCTTTTGCTCCCATAGCTTCCATCGATTTTATACTTCCTTCTGAAGATTTTTCTAAATCGATTTTATTTTCACCCATATTTTTATAAGTTGAGGTTGTTACACCTACACTAAAAACATCTAATAAAGTACCATACATAAAAGAAGTCATGCTTACTTGAGCTTTCATCTCTTCTGGAATAGGCAAATCTGTCCGCTTTAAAACTTTAGGTGTTGAAATGGTTACTGGCGGAAATCCGTAAGCACTAGTTACCCAATCGCCCTCTAAGAGTTCTTTACTTTCATGCCCGATAATAGTGTCTTTAACATAACTAAAACCATAATTTAGACCAAAACCGACAAAGGTTGCTATTAGTAAAAACAAACTTATAACTATAGTAATAATAACCTTTTTACGTTTCTTTTTGCGTTCTTGCTCTTCTTTATATTTAATATCTAAAAGCTTTTCTTCTTCGGTTGGTTCTGGCAACGCTTCTTTTACATGATCTATTTCTATATCAATTGTATTTCTATCTAATTTTGCTAATTCAACATCTGGTGTACCTTTTGCGAACTTTACTAAATCGGCACGTTTTAAAATACTTTCAAGATTTTTTATATCTTCTGTGCTTATATCTACTTGATTGCCTTCTTTTAACAAAGTTAATCTACTAATCAATTCGTCTGTAGTACTTTCTAAGGCACGATCGTAAACTTTTTCATCAAGATATTTTCTGATGATAAATGTAAGATCTGAATAGTAATCTTTTAAATTTTCGTGTTCTAAATAATGACTTTCATCTAGTTTTTTAAGAGCTAATTTGGCTCGATCATACGGAGGTAGTAAAGCCATTTGTTCTTCCTCTGAAAGTGGTTTTTTTCTCCAAATAAACCAGTAGATTAAAAATCCAATAATACTAATTATTAAGAGTGTTAATAATACATATTTCCACCAATTGCTTCCTGTTTTATCAACCTTAATAATGGGTTTTATATCGTACAACCCTTGTTTTGTAGTATCTACGGCAATATTATTAACTTCAACTTTTAAAGAATCTGTAAAAAAGGTTTTACTACCAATTATAACTTTTTGCCTAGGAATAGTATATGCTCCAGAATCAAATTGTGTTAAACCGTATTTTTTAATAAGATTGTATTTGTCGTTGTTTTTTAAAGTATCTACTTTATATGATTCTATCATTTCTAAAGGCGAAAATGTTTGCCCTTCTGGAAACACGACTAAACTTGTAGTATCGGTTTCAACTTGAATACGATAGGTAATTTGTTCTCCTATTTTTATGGAAGTAGAATCGACTGCTGAAGTTACTTGTGCGTTTAAAAACCAAGATGTTAGAACCAAGACAAAAGACAAAGCAATTTTATTAACTAACAAAGGAAAGCCTGAAGCTTGAAGCTTGAAGCTTGAAGCTTTCTTACTTATATTCTTTATATCTATTATAATTCTGCTTTCCATAATTAATATCTTCATACTTCTAACTTCGCACTTCGTGCTAATTACCCTCTTCTCTTAAAATATCCTAACAGCTTTTTTACGTAGCTTTCATCTACACGACAATCAATGGTTCCTGCTCCAGATTTTGTAAATGCTTCTTTATAATAATCTACTTTCTCACTATAGAATTTTCCGTAATTACGTCTTACTGTTTTTGATGATGTATTAACCAACATCAACTCGCCTGTTTCTTCATCTTGCATTTGTACCATACCTAAGTTTGGTATTTCTTCTTCGCGTTTATCGTAAACCCTTATGCCTGTAACGTCGTGTTTTCCCGAAACAATTTTCATAGTTTGATGATAATCATCTGCTATAAAATCAGACATTACAAATACGATGGCTTTCTTTTTCATCACATTCGATAAAAACTTTAATGCTTCAGCTATATTTGTTTGCTTATTTTCTGGATGAAATTCAATTAACTCACGAATAATACGCAATACATGAGAGCGCCCTTTTTTGGGTGGAATATAAAGTTCTACTTTATCAGAAAATAAAATCAACCCTATTTTATCGTTATTTTGAGTTGCAGAAAACGCTAAGGTTGCTGCAATTTCTGTAACCACTTCATTTTTAAACTGCTCTTGAGTACCAAACAATTCTGAGCCAGAAACGTCAACCATAAGCATCATGGTAAGTTCGCGCTCTTCTTCAAAAACTTTTACATAAGGCTCATTATAACGCGCTGTAACATTCCAATCGATACTTCTTACATCGTCTCCAAATTGATACTGACGCACTTCAGAAAAAGTCATACCACGACCTTTGAAAGTCGAATGATATTCGCCTCCAAAAATGTGATCAGACAAACGACGCGTCTTAATCTCTATTTTTCGTACTTTTTTAAGTAATTCTTTAGTATCCATTTTTTCAGTATGCAGTGTTCAGTATGCAGTAAGCAGTCCTAAAAATAGCATTCAGTATGAGTTTTCAGTTTTTTACATTTGAGTAAGCACTGAAGACTGATGACTAAATACTGCCAACTAATTAAGGGACTTCTATTTCGTTTACAATTTTGCTGATGATGTCTTCTGAGGTTACATTTTCAGCCTCAGCTTCATAAGTAATACCTATTCTGTGTCTTAAAACATCTTGAACTACAGCACGAACATCTTCTGGTATTACGTAACCACGACGCTTAATAAACGCAAAACATTTTGCAGCAGTTGCTAAATTAATACTACCACGAGGCGATGCACCAAATGAGATTAATGGTTTTAAATCGGCTAATTTATATTTCTCTGGGTAACGTGTAGCAAATATGATATCTAGGATGTATTTTTCAATTTTCTCGTCCATATAAACCTCTCGAACCACTTCTTGTGCTTTTAATATTTGAGCTACAGAAATTACTGGATTAACCTTATCCCAAGTGCCTTTCATGTTAGCACGCATAATTAATTGCTCTTCGGCTATTTTTGGATAATCGATAACGGTTTTAAGCATAAAACGGTCTACTTGAGCTTCTGGTAACGGATATGTTCCTTCTTGTTCTACTGGGTTTTGAGTTGCCATTACTAAAAATGGCTTATCTAAAATAAACGTTTCGTCACCAATAGTAACTTGTTTTTCTTGCATGGCCTCAAGTAAAGCCGATTGAACTTTTGCTGGTGCTCTGTTAATCTCGTCTGCTAAGACAAAATTAGCAAAAATGGGTCCTTTTTTTATCGAGAAATCATTAACCTTCATGTTATATATTAATGTTCCTGTAACATCTGCAGGCAGCAGGTCTGGTGTAAACTGTATTCTGCTAAAGCTTCCGTCTACCGCTTGTGCTAATGTGTTAATAGCTAAAGTTTTAGCTAAACCAGGAACACCTTCAAGCAAAATGTGTCCTTGCCCCAATAAGCCAATTAGCAAACGTTCCACCATATGCTTTTGCCCTACGATGACTTTATTCATCTCTAACATTAGTAAATCAACAAAAGCACTTTCCTTTTCAATTTTCTCGTTTATTGTCTTAATATCAATTGTACCTATTTCTTCCATCATTATTTATTTTATTAAAAGCACGAATATAATGCCCTTATTTGAGCATTGCAAATTGTTAAAATTTTTATTGTAAAGCTGTTAATAATTGGTTAAAATATTCAGGTTTATTGAGTTAATTATTTGTAAAAAGAAAGCGCAATACCAAATGGTATTGCGCTTTCTTTTTTATTTATGCTTTTAACTTTTTTATACTGCTACTAAAGTCACTGCTTCTAATGTTGTTTCTAGATTTGTTTCAACAACTACATTCTCAATATCTTGCGACACAAAACCTGTAGCACTAATACTTACAGTATAAGTACCTGCAGGAATAGTTTCTAACAAAAACGCTCCTGTTTCATTTGAATCTATACTTGCAATAATATTATTGTTCGTGTCTTTTACAGTTACTGATACCATGATATCGTTAGTTACATCTCCTCTTATTGAACCTGGCTTAAGCATAAGCTCTATAGGGTTAGGAATTACAGTAATTTCTCCATTTTTAACCAAAACATCTGTTGTATTTCCATATGAATAATCTGAAGCTTCATCAATTGGTTTTGCAATAACTTCGTAATTTCCAGCTGGCACACCCCATAATGCAAATGCTCCATTGGTTTCATTTGTATATGCACTAATAACAAAATCATCATCTGTTTCTGGCGTCCCTTTATCATCAATTAAAACCGATACAATAGATGGAACATTATTTGGAGAAACTGTGCCTTCAATAATTCCAGAGCTAGCCTCTGCACTTACATATAGAACAGGTTTTAAAATAATATTACCAGAGTTGCCTGCATGTACAATAGATTTTTCAACATCAAAATCTAAAATAAAATCATAGGTAAATCCTTCTTCAATAAGTGTATTTACTTTAAGTTTTAATCCTGATTGTTGTGCACTAGGTGTTTTTAATTCGAATGTTTCGTCTTCGTCATTTTCATTCTTTATAACAATAGTATTCCCATCTCCTAATACTAATCGCATTTGACTTAAAGTTCCTGCGGGAATTGGAAATTTTTCAACTAAAACCTTACTAAAGCCTCCTGTAAAATCTAATAAGTTTACAGTTTCGTTATTAGCATCAAGTGAAATCCATCCATTATCGTCATCGCTATCATTGTTCATTTTAATCATAACATCAACAATCTCGACATTAACAGCTTCGTAATCGCCAGGGGCGTCAACCAACCTTATAGATATTGTGGGTTGTTCTTTGTTTACAGCATTAGAATCATCATCATTACATGATACAAAAAGTGTTAAACATAAAAAAGGAATAATTAATTTAAGCTTTTTAATATTAATACTATTCATAGTCTTATCTTTTTAAAAATTTATAAATTACATCTTCATATACGTTAATAATGTACTTTGTGGATTATAAATAAAGGTTTTAATTGTGAATGTTTTTAGAATCCATGTTTATTATCAAAAATTTGAACTTGTTTTAAGTATTTTTATAGACGCATAAATAATATAAAATGAAAAAAATCGCCCTAATTACAGGAGCTACAAGCGGCATTGGTGAAGCCACCGCTTACGAATTTGCAAAACAAGGTATCAACTTAGTGCTCTGCGGAAGACGCTTAGAACGTTTAAATACCATTCAAAAAGCTTTGGAACGCTTAACCGATGTGCATATTCTCAACTTTGATGTTCGCGATAAAGATGAAACCTTTAAAGCTATTGAAAGCTTGCCAAAAGCATTCAGAAATATAGATATTCTTATAAATAATGCAGGAAACGCCCATGGTTTAGACCCTATACAAACGGGAAGTCTAGATGATTGGGATGCCATGATGGATATTAATGTGAAAGGGTTGCTTTATGTTAGTAAAGCTGTAATTCCGCAAATGACTGCCCGTAAATCTGGGCATATTATAAATATTGGATCTTCTGCTGGTAAAGAAGTGTATCCAAAAGGAAATGTATATTGTGCTAGTAAACATGCTGTTTTAGCCATTACTGAAGGCATGCGTATTGATTTAAACCCGTTTGGAATAAAAGTAGGATCTATAAATCCTGGGTTGGTTGAAACCGAGTTTTCGCAAGTACGTTTTAAAGGTGATGCTATTGCCGATAATGTTTACAAAGGTTTTAAAGCCTTACAAGCCAAAGATATTGCGGAGATTATTTATTTTACTATTTCGCGTCCACCACATGTAAATATTGCTGATTTGTTGGTATTTCCAACGGCTCAGGCTAGTTCTACTATAGTAAATAAATCTAAGTAGATTTATTTACTATAGTAGAACATTATTATTTTTAATTATTTATTCAAGTTACAATGGCACATCATAGTTCTTTTGAAAGTTTAGAGGTTTATAAAGAAGCCTCACTTTTTTGCGATAATATTTGGGATATTATAATAAACACATCACTTAAAAGCGACTATAAATTGAGAGAGCAAATTAATGGTTCTTCGGGTTCTGTTATGGATAATATTGCAGAAGGTTTTGGTAGAGGTGGCAATAAAGAATTCATTATGTTTTTGGGGTTTTCAAGAGGTTCGTGTTGCGAAACAAAAGCTCAATTATTAAGATGCTTTAAGAGAAACCATATTAATGAAACAACTTTTAAAAAACTAGATACCCAAGCAGAAGATCTCATTAATCAACTTTCAAAATTTATAAATTATTTAAAAACTCAAATCGCAAGGGCTCTAAATTCGATTGAATGTGAATAAATAATATTAATAAAAAATAGAGCATTTTAAGAATGATTAACAAACGCTTACTTATAAAACACCTTTTAGCTCATAACGATGAGAACA
>NZ_CAXIBN010000151.1:0-7639 GCF_964021735.1 uncultured Wocania sp.
ATGCCGCAAATACAGAAGGGTACGATTTTAGAATTAATGGCTCTGGAGAATTGGAATTCAATCTAAATGGTGGTGCATCAGAACTAACATCATCTGTTGCTATACCAGAAAATGAATGGCACCAAGTAGCAGTAATTTATAATAGTGGTACTGCAACTTTATACATAGATGGTGTCGCAGATACTTCTGCGTCATCCCTAGCTGCACCAATTGCAACATCTCGAAAATTCTTAATTGCTGCTGCAGATGGATACGACCCAAATACAACAGATTATTTTGCAGGAAATATAGATGAAGTAAGAGTATGGGATATTGCGCTTTCAGTAGATCAGTTACGTTACATTATGAATCAAGAAATCATAGATGCTAGTATACTACCAACACCAACTTTAATACAAGGAGATGTAATCCCAACAACCATTACAAATAATGAAATTGCTCCTATAGCTTGGTCAAGTTTAGCTGGCTATTACCCTATGTCTGTGTACACCTACACAAACACCAACGACATGTCTGGTAACAACCACCAAGGGGCGTTAAGAAATTTAGATACTGTAGACCATCAAACCGCACCATTCCCATACGAATCGCAAGCTGCCGGTTCCTGGGACACCGATGCTACATGGTTAAACAGTGCTGTACAAACCTTACCTAACGCACTTTCAATTGTTGATGGTACTACCCCTATTGATTGGAATATTGTTGAAATTAATAACGATATATATTTAGGGGCATCACCAACTGGTGTAAGATCAAGAGATTGTTCTGTACAAGGCTTAATTATAAATAGTGGCGACTTACAAGTTAATGGAGATACAGCATCAAATGATGGTATAGGTTTAACTGTTACCCATTATTTAAAACTTGATGGCACTATAGATTTAGAAGGTGAGTCGCAACTTATACAAACAGATGGTAGCGATTTAGATGTTACTAGTTCTGGAACTTTAGAAAGAGATCAACAAGGAAATTCTAATACTTATTTATATAACTATTGGTGTTCGCCTGTTGGTGTAAGTAATGCTACAACAAATAATAATAGTTATACACTAAATGATATATTTACCAATGTTACCTTTTTAACCTCTGGATATAATGGTAATACTTCGCCGGCAATTGCAGACTACTGGATTTGGAAATACACCAACTTAACTGCTGATGAATACGCTTTATGGCAACATGTTAGAAGCACTGGAACATTAAATACAGGAGAAGGCTTTACCATGAAAGGTCCAGGTACTGCTACACCAGACCAAAACTATATATTACGAGGCAAACCAAATAATGGAGATTTTACATTGCCACTAGGCTTAGGAAACGAATATTTAATGGGCAACCCATACCCATCAGCAATGGATGCCGACGAGTTTATTAGAGACAACATTAGTGCTGCCGATGGCGGTAAAGCAGGTAATACAGACAACGTTATTAATGGGGCATTGTATTTCTGGGATCATTTTGCCAACAACACGCATGTTTTAAAAAACTATGAGGGTGGATATGCTACATATACATTAATGGGTAGTACTATGGCTATTTCTAATGACGCCAGAATTAATGCTTCTGGAGCGTCATCCGGAAGGCTCCCTAGAAGATATATTCCTGTTGGACAAGGCTTTTTTGTGTCATCAATTGCTGATGCTGGTTTAACCGGCTTAACCCAACCAATAGCTGGTGGCAATGTTCAATTTAAAAATAGCCAACGTGCTTTTATGAAAGAAAGTGTTGCACAATCACTGTTTGTTAAAAACGGATCTAAAACTAAGTCTTCTGCCAAAAATCAAGACACAGATACACGGCAAAAAATTAGATTAATGTATGACTCACCAGACGGATATCATCGTCAATTACTAGTTGGAGTAGATGCTAATGCCTCAAATAATTTCGATTTAGGTTACGATGCCCTACTTGCTGAAACTAATGATGAGGATATGTATTGGCAGTTTAGTAGTGCTAATTTTATAATACAAGCGGTTAATAATTTTAATGAAGACCAAACACTTCCTATAGGTGTAAAAACTAACAAAGAAGGTTTAGCAACTATAAAAATTGACGCCTTAGAAAATATTGAAAATACAACTGATATTTATTTACATGATAAAGAATTAGATACTTACCATGATTTAAAACAAAGTAATTACGAAGTTTATTTAACTGCAGGCGAGTATTCAGGTCGTTTTGAAATTACTTTTACCAATGCATCAAAAGCTTTAGGAACAGATGATTTTGAAAACACGACCCTAGAAGTCTATTTTTCTAACGAAAAAGAAAGCTTTATAATACATAACCCAGATTTAAAATACATTGAGTCTGTAAGTGTATACAATATCTTAGGGCAATCCATTTATGAGTTTAACAGTAAATCTCAAGAAAACTATATCGAGCATAAAACAAAAAGTATAACAACTGGTGTTTACATTGTAAAAATGAAAACAGATAATAGTATACTTTCTAAAAAAATATTAATAAAATAGTTGAAGTGTAGACCCCAAATCTAGTTTTTACTTAACTATGCTTTGTTAGAGTCCTGATTTTCTCAGGACTCTTTTTTTGTACAAAATACTTTTAAACGATATTTTTTACCTTTTATCGATGTTTTATAAAATAATTTATTATATTTGTGACAACAAGCTATTGACAGTTAAATATTTAGCCCCAACTAAATTAACCTGCTTATGAAAAATTTTATACTTTTTAAAGTACTGGTTGTATTTGTTTTATTTTCTTATACAACATATGCCCAAGACTCTGATGGAGATGGCGTACCTGATTCAGTTGATATAGATGACGATAACGATGGTATTATTGATACTTATGAGTGCTCTGCTACTATTCAATTTAATAACGCTTCATTACTTACAGCTACTGATTTAGATGATGTAAAAGCTGGTGAAAAAGTAATTTATTCCAATGCGCTTTTATATCAAAACCAATATTATGATATCGTTTTAACTATTATAACTATTAACGGATCATTTACTGTAGATTGTAATAATGAATTACGTGTAGATGGTTTTGATTCTAGTACTGATGAGTATATAACATATTCTTTTGATTTAGTAGAAGCAGGAACAGCGACTCCAAGTAACCCAATTGGTATACCTGCAATTTTATATGGGATGGTTTTAGAATCAAGAGATATTGATACAAGAAGCGGTGACGATTTTACCGAAATAGCTGGATTCAATCCATCAACTGCAACATCATCAGTAACAGGATATTTAAATGCTACAACCAACTTAGAGCAAGCAGGGTTTATTAATGGAGGAGGTCCAACAGGTTATACTACATATAGGTTAGACCCTACAATTGCCGGATCAACTACAGATTGGGAAGACGAACCTCATGATGGAGGAACACAAGGTAATGACCCTGACTTTTATTTATATATGGAATTTGATATATTTTCTCATGTCGATTTATTGTACGGAGCAACTGGGACAGTTACTACTAGTACTCGATTAACCAATTTTGGAGTAAGTTCTAAATGTGATTTTGATAACGATAATATTTTAGACACTGTAGATATAGATAGTGACAATGATGGAATACCAGATAATGTAGAAGCACAACCTACTTTAGGGTATATACCACCAAGTAATGTTAGTAGCAGTATAACTGATGCAAATGGCAATGGTCTTGATGACGTTTATGAATCTGCCATGGGAGGCACAGACTTAAACAACTTAGAAGATACAGATGGTGACAAATTAAAAGATTATTTAGATAGCGATACGGATAATGATGGAACACCTGATATTCAAGAAAATGGTCAAGCAAATATTTTGAGTGGATTAGATGTTGATAATGATGGTTTAGACGATGTTTTTGATGTCGTTTTTGCCTATTTAGATATAAACGATGAAGTAAGTGTAGGCGATATTACAGATTTAACAAATTCATTTGAAGATGTTGATAGCGATGCTACTATTGGAGGAGATTTAGATTACAGAGATTTATTTGATATTAACCCCCCTGTTATTGCTTCTATTGATTTTGATGGAGTAGACGATTATTTATCTAGAGCATCTTTTATTAATGGCTTAAATGACGTAACCATAATGGCTTGGATAAAATCTGATGCTGGCAATTCGACCAATATGGTTATTGCAGGAGAAGATACAGGATGTAAATTATGGTTAGAAAATGGAAATACGCCTAAGTTTACAATAAAATCAGCTGGAAACTCAGAGACAACTGTAAGTTGTAGCTCTATTAACTTTGATGAATGGCATCATATTACAGGAACCTATAAAAGTTCAACAGGATTAATAAGCTTGTACTTAGATGGTGCTCTATTAAGTTCTACTAATGTTACTAATACAGGAGCAGCAATAGAAAACACTGAAGATTCTAATGAGAGTTTTGAAGTAGGTAGATTATCAACAGATGTAAGTAATAAGGAATACTTTAAAGGAAACATAGATGAAGTTAGAGTATTTAACACAGCGCTTATTCCTGATCAAATTCAGCAAATGGTATATCAGGAAATTGAAAATAACTCTGGAAACATAAGAGGAAGTATTATTCCCAAAAATATTGGAGATATATCGGGATGCAGTACCATACTTTGGAATAATTTAATAGCCTATTACCCAATGACAAATATTAAAAAGGGCACAACTTCTGATTATTCAGGATATGATAAAGAATTGTATTTAAACTATATAACCACAATTCAAGAGCAAACAGCTCCAATGCCTTATAAAACTTCTAACAATGGAGCTTGGTCTACCGAAGGAACTTGGCAGTATGGTAATGTATGGGATATTGAAAATATATCAAGCAATAAAGATTGGTGTATTGTAGCTATAAAAAACGATGTAAACACATCTAATAGTCATAGCACATTAGGTTTATTGATTGATTCTGGATCAACATTAACTATTAATAATGATAAAGAGCTAAACAATAGCTGGTATTTAAAATTAGATGGTAAAATCGATTTACAAGGCGAATCTCAACTAATACAAGGCGCAGATAGCTCATTAGATGTTACAAGTACTGGTACACTAGAACGCGATCAACAAGGCACTAAAGATTTGTATACTTATAATTATTGGTCCTCACCTGTTGGTTTAAGTAATACAACAAGCAATAATAATAGCTATACACTAAACGATATACTTAATGATGGATCAGTAGCTACTAATCCACTTCCAATTAATTTTGTAACAGGCTATAATGGATCGCCAGGATCGCCAGGAACGACACCTGTTGGCATTGCAAGCTATTGGGTTTGGAAGTACGCCAATAAATTAACCGATAATTATGCATCATGGCAACATGTTAGAAATACTGGAACAGTATTAGCTGGCGAAGGTTACACTATGAAAGGTGTTGATAATAGTCCAACATCGTTTACCGAAGAGCAAAACTATGTATTCAACGGGAAACCTAACAATGGCGATATAAAATTAACCCTATCTGCCGGAAACGACTATTTAGTTGGTAACCCGTACGCATCAGCTATAGATGCCAACGAGTTTATACTAGACAATATTAGTGCTGGAGCAGGTAGAGCAGCAACCAATATTATTGATGGCACACTATACTTCTGGGATCATTTTGCTGGCAACACACACATTTTACGTGAGTATCAAGGTGGTTACGCAACGTACACTTTAATGGGTGGTATTAAAGCCGTATCAACAGATACTAGAATTAATGCTTCTGGTCAAATAGGAACTAAAGTTCCGCAACAATATATTCCTGTTAGTCAAGGATTCTTTGTAACTGCTGATGCTGGAGGTATTGTTACTTTTAAAAATAGCCAGCGTACTTTTAAAACTGAAGCTTCAGATCCTTCTTTATTCTTAAAAGGTTCAAATACAAAAGGTAAATCGAGTGCTGCCAAAACCAATTCGGACGATAGACAAAAAATAAGATTGATGTTTGACTCCCCTAAAGGTTACCATCGTCAATTATTAGTTGGTGAAGATACGTATGCAACTAGTGATATAGATAAAGGCTATGATGCGCCTTTAATTGAAAATAACGTAGAAGATTTATTTTGGATATTTAACAACAAAAACTTTGTTATTCAAGCCGTAAATAATTTTGATGATACCCAAATATTACCCTTAGGTATTAAAATTGATAAAGAAGGCTTAGCAACAATAAAAATTGATGAGCTTGAAAATATAGATAGTAATAAAGCTATTTATTTGCACGATAAGGAACTAAACGTATATCACGATTTAAAAGAGAGTGAGTATGATGTCCATTTAGCTACTGGCGAATATCTAAACCGTTTTGAGTTAACATTCTCAAAAGCATCACAATCATTAAGTACGGATGAGACAAATAAAAACCCCATCGAGGTTTATTTTTCTAATGAAGACATGAATGTGGTGGTACATAATCCGAATTCTCAACTCATTGAATCGGTTGAAATGATTAATATTTTAGGGCAATCGCTATTCAAATTCGAAATAAATTCAAACGACGATTATTTAAGGTATAAAGCATCGCAAATGAAAACTGGAACGTACATTTTAAAAATAGAAACAGAATACGGAAAGCTTTCTAAAAAAGTATTAATAAATTGAGTTAGTTTTAGTTAGTTGACAAGTATAATCTGAGTTTAAAACCCAAATCAACCATTTACTAGATTATGCTTTATTAAAGCGTCCTAAAAAATTAGGACGCTTTTTTATTTTATATGAGTAATTAATTCTTGTAACGAAAATTTAAATTGTTTACCAGAAACCATATCTTTTAAAGTATATGTATTCGAGTTAATTTCCTCTTCGCCTACTAAAACTACAAAAGGAATCGCACGTTTATTAGCATGATTCATTTGCTTTTTCATTTTAGCAGCATCAGGATATAATTCAGCATTAATATCCTTTAAACGTAATTCTTTAATGGCTTTTAAACTGAATAGAGCTTCTTTTTCGCCAAAATTAATGAATAGTACCTCAACATTTTTAGTAACCGTTTCTGGAAATAAACCCAATTCTTCAAGCACTAAATAAATACGGTCTAAACCAAAGCTAATACCAACGCCACTAACATCTTTCATCCCGAAAATTCCTGTTAAGTCGTCGTAACGACCACCACCGCCAATAGAACCCATTTGTACGTTTTTGGGAGCAGAAACTTCAAAAATAGCACCTGTATAATAATTCAATCCGCGTGCTAAAGTAACATCGAGTTGCAGTGTAGCAGTTGATAATCCTAATTCAGAAATAGCAGTATTGATGAATGCTAATTCTTTAATTCCTTTTTTTCCTTCTTCGGAAGTATTTAAAATGCTTTTTAAGCTTTCAATTTGAGATTCAAAAGACCCTGAAAGGTTAAATAATGGTTGTAATTTTTCAATTCCTGCTTCTGAAATGCCTTTACTTAGCATTTCCTCCTTCACCTTCTCCTCGCCTATTTTATCAAGTTTATCTAAAGCTACTGTAAAGTCAATTAACTTATCACTAGCTCCAATAACTTCGGCAATTCCAGAAAGTATTTTACGGTTATTTATTTTAATGGTAACATCTTCTAATTTTAAAGCAGAAAAAACAGTGTCGTAAAGTTGAATAAACTCAACTTCTTGCCAAAGACTTTTACTCCCAACTACATCGGCATCACATTGATAAAACTCTCTAAAACGTCCTTTCTGTGGTCTATCTGCTCTCCAAAC
>NZ_CAXIBN010000152.1:0-7618 GCF_964021735.1 uncultured Wocania sp.
TCGTCGGTAACGGTTATGCTTACTGTGGCGGTTGAACAACTTGCCGTTGGTGTATCATCATCACATATCGTATAAGTAAATGTATCAACTCCTACAAAACCTGTTGCTGGGGTGTAATCGAAAGTGCCATCGTTATTGGTGACTACTGTTCCCCCATTACTGCTCGTAGCATCGAAACTTGTGATGGTGGCTCCGTCTATTACGGTATCATTACTTAATACATTGCCTGTTGTTACCAAGGTGTCTTCGCTAGTACTTGCTGTATCGTCTACTGCTATTGGATTGCCTTCGTCGGTAACGGTTATGCTTACTGTGGCGGTTGATGTTTCTCCATCTAAATCTGTAATCGTATAAGTAAATGTATCAATACCTACAAAACTGGCTGAAGGTGTATAAAGAATTGTATCATCGGTTGGGTCATTTGGTGTACCATTATTATTTACTGTTACAGTTCCTCCTTGTCCTGTTGTACCACTAGGTAAAGTTATAGATCCTGAATTTGGTCCATCTCCTCCAAAACTATCTGCTCCGTTACCATTATCTACTAACACATTAATTACATTATTTGAGCTTCCCTCTGTTATGCCTGTGATAGTGTCATCTTGAGCTGTTGGAGTATCATTTATCGGATTAATTACAACACTCAAAACATCGCCAGTTCCAATAGGATCAACTAAATCATCACCCCTTGCCTTAGAAACTGTATTAGTAATAGTTGTGCCCCCTGTGGCACCATCAACTGTTACCGTAATAACTATTTGTGCAGTGTTACCAACATTTAAATCTCCTACAGACCATAACCCTGTAAGATTGTTATATGTGTTTTCTGTTCCTCCTGTTGCAACGGCACTTACGTAGGTAACTCCCGACGGCAATACATCTGTAAGATTTACTCCAGTAACATCTTCTGGTCCATTATTAGTTGTAGTAATAGTATAAGTAATTGTTGAACCAACTGCTGGTGTTGCATTACTAACAGTTTTAACAGTAACTAAATCTGATTCTGTTACCATACTAAAACAATAATCTATAGCTGGAAAAACACCACAATTAAAAGACGTTATAAAATTATCTGCTGTTGAACCATCACCTACATTACCTTCAGATCTATGACCGACAAAACAAGGTATAGGATTACCATATTTTTTAAGTAAAGTATAATGGCCAGAATTGGCAACGTATGTAGCATACTCAACTCCTTGAGTAAAACCAGCAGGAACAATTGGTAGGTCTTGGACTGTAGCAGCAGCACTAGAAAGCATATTACTAGAATTATCTCCCCAAAGATATACTGTACCATCACTTGTAATTGCTGAAGCAGCTGGATGACCTGTACTTACACTTGCTGCATTTATAAAAACAACATTATCAAAATCACCAGCACCTTCTGCTACTGGATTTTGAACTATTTGCCATGTTGTTGAATCAGTTGTTGAACCAATTCCTAGTTGCCCTCTGTTATTATCTCCAACGCAATATATTTTAGAATCTAATGGATTTAAAGCAAAATAAGACACATCTTCGCCACTACTTGCACCTCCTGTAATTGCTATCATGCTAGGTACAGCAGCAAAAGGAGCTGTCATTAATGTTGGTACATTTCTTGAAGAAAACCCTGTACCATTTGCTAGTACTGTTCTTAACCCCCATGTATAGAAAGCTCCAGCAGAAGTTACAGCAAAAATTGCATCTTCAGTTACCTTTAATAAAGACACATTACTTATTGCTGATTGATGCCATAATGAATTAGGAGTTCCTGTAGAACCGTCACCAAAAAGTTGAGAATCGTCATCCGCCATAACATAGACGTCTCCACTATTAGTAAGTAATACTAAAACACCTCCTGAAGCTGCCATATATGAAATATCTCCAGGTAAAATTCCTGAAGGCAAAGACATAGATTGAAATGTTGTAGAACTTGTAATTGAACTATCAATAACAGCACCCTCTGTTCCCCAAACATATAAACCTGTTGTAGTCAATAAAAAAGATTGAGGGTTACCAGAGCCTTGAACATCACCTTGAGCTGCTAATAAAATATATCCTGTATAATTATAGCCATTTGCAGGAGTAACATCTTGATGGGAATATATAGTAGATCCATTAGCTCCCATTTTATCACCCCATACTTCAAGACCTGTTGTTGTTCTTGCCATAGTACTATGATATCCAGCTATTAATAGCTCAGATTGATTAGTAAAAGGTAAAGGTGGACATGAATACTGCCCGAAAGCTGAATACCCAAATGCCAAAAACAGTAATAAAGTATGTTTTAAATTTAGGTGTTTCTTAGCATATTGTTTAAGTAGTGGTTGTTTAATAAAATTTTTCATTTATTGTCGAGATATAGTTTGTTGCTGAGATGTAATTTTTATTAACTATCATTATGTGTAAAAAAAACATTTAATCGATGTTTTTAACACTTAATCATTAATTTTAAGCATTTAATCGATGTAAATGTAATCTGATATTGTGTTTTTTACTCCTTTAATGTTCTAAAACGGTGTTAAAATGTTCTAAAAACATAAAATGGATGTAATAGTTATAATTAAATGCTTTTTGGTATACTTTAAATAGAACTAATTTTATTTAAAATATTTAGTTTATAGGTTTTTCCTATGGGAAGAATCTCATCGCCTACTTTTAATGAAGAGTTATTTATTTGTATTAAGTACATAGAATTAATTATAAACCCTCTATGTATTCGAATAAAACTACTTGGTAATTTATCTATTATTTCGTTTAAACTAAAACGAACAATATACTTTTGTTTACTTTTTAGAACAATCTCTATATATATGTGTGAACTTTTTATATATAAAATATCTTCTAAAATAACTTTTACTAAAGCTCCTTTTTCTTTAACAAAAATAGAATCTTTTATAATTAAAGCTTCATTATTAGCTTTGTCTTTATTCTCAGTATAATTATGAATAACAATTTCTATGGAAGCATAGAGTTCGTCTTTCGTAAAAGGCTTTATTAAATAAGCAGGAGGTGCTAATTTTTTAGCTTCATTTATTGTAACAACATCTGCGTTAGATGTTAAAAAAATAAAGGGAAAGTTGTATTCTTCTTTAATTTTTTTTGCCAACTCTAAACCTGTTTTTTTTCCAGAAAGCTGAATGTCTAATATTGCCAAATCTGGTTCTTGAGTTTCAATAATTTGTATAGCTTCAGAGTAGTTTATTGCTGGTTCTAAAACTGTATATCCAATATTTTTTAATGTACTACAAATATTATCTGCTATGATAATCTCGTCTTCAACAACTAAAATTTTTGTTTTTTCCATACTTACCTATCAAATAATAATAATAATTCTATTTTAAAAAATTAGTCAATTTTTTTTCTAGCATTTATATCTTTAAAAACAATTGAAATCTTTAGTCCATTATCATTTTCAAATTTTAAACTACCTTGTAATTGCTTAACTAGCCTTAAAACTAAGTGTAATCCAAACTTCTTTATTTTATCAATATCCTCTTCATTAGTAACCCCATGTCCATTGTCATGTACTAATAGTTTATAGTTTTCATTATCGATTCTTTTTATAGATACTAATAAATAGCCTTCACTCTTTCCTTTAAATGCATGCTTGTAGGCATTAATAATTAGCTCATTAATTATTAAACCAAGTGGTGTTGCTGTATCAACATCAAAAAACACTTCATCTATATCTGTATCAATTTTTACTTTTTTATTTGTATCATCAAAAGCTGATAACCCTAAGATTAAATGCTTTACATAATCTTTAAAGTTTACTGAATTTTTATCATTGTTGTATAATTTTTGATGTATTAAAGCCATAGAGTTTACTCTATTTTTACTATCCACAATAAACTCTAAAGCTTTCTCATCATTTATTCCTTGTGCTTGTAATTCCAACAAACTAGATACTATTTGGAAATTGTTTTTAACACGATGGTGAACTTCTTTAACAAGTAATTCTTTTTCTTTTAGTGTTTTATTTATTTGGTTATTTTTAATTTTAAGTATTTTAGATTGTTTCCCTATGCGTCTTATAAATAAAATTGATGCCAGTAATACAATAGAAACTAATGTTATGATAACAATATATAAATCGGTTGTTTCCTTCTCATGCTTTAATTCTAACTCTTTACTTTTTACAGCCTGTTGAGTCTTAAAATTAGCTAAAGCATTTGATAAATCTTCCGAATATATTTTTCTTGTTAACGTAACACACTTGTCTTTGTAGTAAATGCTTTTTTCGAAAAAATCTAATTTAGCTAATGTATTTGCACTTTCATTAAGAACATGAAAAAAGTCATTAGGGTTTAATCGTTCCTCACTTAGTTTTTCTATTTTTTCGCAAAACTCAACTATATTAGATACTTTAAATTGATTAAATATTGATTCTTTAATTGAAGAGTCTATTGATAAAGTACCTAAGTATTTGGCATACAACGAATAGCTTAATATTCTCGTATGTTCATTACCATATAATTCAGCTAATAATTCTTCAACACGATTGCTGTTATCTCCTTTATAAACATAAGCATCAATTAAATGAATAAGCGTACCCACATAATACGAGCTCTTTGGCTTCAAGTCATTTTCAATATCCAAACTTTCTTCGCTTGTTTTTATATACTTATCTAACTCACCTTCAATTACATAAAAGTCACATAAATGATATAAAAAGGCTATAATTAATTCTTTATCCTCAAGTTTTTTTGCTGTTTCAAGGCTTTTTAAGCATAACGATTTACCATTTTCTACATCGTTTTGTATTTGATATAAGACTATTTCATGTATACTTATTAGTAATTTAGATTTAACAACATTAATGTCTTTGTCGTTAAACTTATTTACATAACGCTCTAACTTGCTTTGTTCTTTATTGGCTTCAGCCATGTTAATTTCATCCCGTAATTTTGAAATTTGCAACCATTTAATTTTTACAAAATCATAATCTATTTCTTTTAAATTAACAGATGCCTTTATTGTTGTATTAATATAATTAGATACATCTTGGTAATTCAAGTCTGTTCGATTATAGATGTTAGATATAAATTGAAAATAATCTGAATTACTAGCTTTGTTTTGAACAATTCTATTTAATAATTTGCCATAAGATTTTTGAGTTTGTTTTGAAATATATGACTTAACTGAATCTATTTGTTTACTAATAATAAAGTTCTCAATTTTATTATTTAAATTTTCAGAATTATTTTGAGCATAAAAGCTAATTACAAGCAATAATTGCGTTATAATTAATATAGAAGTTTTAAAAACATTACTCATTAGCAGTAGATACAAAGCTTCTTAATAATTTATATGAGAGGAAGCTTAAAAAAGATTTTAAACTATTAATGTTTATACCCTTGTAATTAAATATTAACAAATGTTAATATTGCTAAAGTATTGGATAATGTTAAAAAAACCAAAGCTTTATTAAACAATTTCATAAATCTTAATTTCAATTGTAAACCTATAACTAGAAATATATTTTTAAGTGATTTTTAGAATATTAATTCTAAAATTTACTTAACAAAAATAGGAGCGATACTCCTTAATTTCTATTTTTGCGACTTGTAAAAAAATCTATGAGTTTTTTAAAAGAAATACAACGCAGACGAACCTTTGGTATTATTTCGCATCCAGATGCTGGTAAAACAACGCTAACAGAAAAATTGTTACTGTTTGGTGGCGCTATTCAAGAAGCTGGGGCCGTAAAAAGTAATAAAATCAAAAAGGGAGCGACAAGTGATTTTATGGAAATTGAACGTCAGCGTGGAATTTCGGTAGCAACTTCGGTTTTGGCTTTTGAATATAATGGAATTAAAATTAATATTCTTGATACACCAGGGCATAAAGATTTTGCAGAAGATACATTTAGAACACTTACAGCAGTAGACAGTGTTATTGTGGTTATTGATGTTGCCAAAGGTGTTGAGGAGCAAACCGAAAAATTAGTTGAAGTTTGCCGCATGCGCAATATACCTATGATTGTATTCATTAATAAAATGGATAGAGAAGGTAAAGATGCATTTGATTTATTAGATGAAATTGAACAAAAATTAGGATTGAAAGTAGTGCCACTAAGTTTCCCTATTGGGATGGGTTATGATTTTAAAGGTATTTATAATATTTGGGAGAAAAACGTTAATTTATTTAGTGGTGATAGCAGAAAAGATATTGAAGAGACTATCGAAATTTCAGATTTGTCCTCTTCAGAATTAGATACATTAGTAGGAGAAAAAGCAGCAAATACACTAAGGGAAGAAATTGAATTGGTTGAAGGTATTTATCCATTTTTTGATAAAGATGAATATTTGCAAGGCAATCAACAACCCGTGTTTTTTGGTTCTGCATTAAACAACTTTGGAGTAAGAGAATTACTGGATTGTTTTGTAGAAATAGCTCCTAAGCCAAGACCAAAACAAAGTGAAGAGCGCTTAGTAAAACCTGATGAAAATAAATTTTCTGGTTTTGTTTTTAAAATTCATGCCAATATGGATCCAAATCACAGAGACCGTTTAGCTTTTATTAAGATTGTATCGGGTAAATTTGAAAGAAACAAACCTTATTTACACGTTAGAAATAACAAGAAAATGAAATTTTCTAGCCCTAATGCTTTTTTTGCTGAGAAAAAAGAAATTGTAGATATATCGTATCCGGGAGATATTGTTGGACTACACGATACAGGAAACTTTAAAATTGGGGATACACTTACCGAAGGTGAAAGCATCAATTATAAAGGTATACCAAATTTTTCTCCTGAGCATTTTAGATATATTAACAATGCAGATCCATTAAAATCGAAGCAACTTTTTAAAGGTATCGATCAATTAATGGATGAAGGTGTAGCACAATTATTTACTTTAGAGCTAAATGGACGAAAAATAATTGGAACTGTTGGCGCACTGCAATACGAGGTAATTCAGTATAGATTAGAACACGAATACGGAGCAAAATGTACTTACGAAAACTTAAATGTATTTAAAGCCTGTTGGGTAGATCCTAAAAATTCAAATAGTGATGAGTACAAAGAATTTGTTAGGGTTAAACAACGCTTTCTTGCTAAAGATAAACAAAATCAGTTAGTCTTTTTAGCAGATTCTTCTTTTTCTTTACAAATGACTCAACAAAAATATCCAAATATTAAATTTCATTTTACATCTGAATTCGAGTAATTTAAGCATGTAGTTCATCGATTATTGTTTTAAAAACTTGTATTTTATCTTTATTTTTATACATTTAATCGATTATTTTAAGTCTTAAGTTTCAAAGTTATATACATTTAAAATAGAATCATAACCCCAAATATGACCTACTTATGGAAACAAATGCAAATGTTTTCAGTAATTCAGATATTACTGTAACCTATAAACCTTGTGTGTGCATTAACGCAGAACGTTGCGCACGAGATCTTTCCAATGTTTTTAGAGATTCCGTTATTCCTTGGATAGACTTAGATGGAGCCCCTACTAAAAAAATTATCAAGCAAATAAAGAAGTGTCCTTCTGGTGCGCTGCAATTTCATGTAAATAAAGAAGTCGCATATATATAGAATATGAACAAAAAAAGCCTTTAAAAAACTAATTTTTTAAAGGCTTTTTTTTATGCTTGACCTGTTGGCCCAAAGTTTAATGGA
>NZ_CAXIBN010000153.1:0-7581 GCF_964021735.1 uncultured Wocania sp.
CCATTAGAATATTGATTAACTTCTGTTGGTGGGGTTCTCATCAAATTTGAAAAAATGGTTCCAGCTGATGTTCCTGGTCTATTTCTAGTTTCTAAACTTCCACTAAAATCTGTGGTTAACTTAATGTTTTCATTTATTTTGATATCTAAATTTGATCTAAAATTAAAACGATCAAATTTATTATTATCAAATAAAGCATCTTGATATAAATACCCTAAAGATGTAAAGTAATTAACAATATTTTCTTTATCACTACCACTAGCAGAAATATCTATAGACTGCATTAAAGCATTAGGCTTTAAAGTCTCATCAATCCAATCTGTGTTTGGGTGTGTATCTGGGCTTGTTCCATCTAAATACTTTTGCAAATCAGCATCCGTATATGCAGCTGACACACCATCATTTGCATTTGCTTCATTTAATAATAAAGCATAGTTATAAGAGTCTAAAAAATCAGGTGTTCTAGTTGGTGTTTGTATACCAGAGTATAAATTAACACTAAGTGTTGTTTTTCCCTTACCTCTTTTGGTAGTAATTAACACCACTCCATTTGCTGCTCGCATACCATAAATTGCAGAGGCTGCAGCATCTTTAAGTACACTAATGCTTTCAATATCATTGGCATTAACATTATTTAAAGCTCTAGGGATACCATCTACCAAAATTAAAGGTGAATTTCCGTTTAAGGAACTAAGCCCTCTAATTCTAATCGTTGACGCATCACTTCCAGGTTCTCCAGAACTTTGAATTGTTACTACTCCAGCCAATCGTCCAGATAAAGCACTGCTTACATTTGCTGTGCTATTCTTAACAATGTCGTCTGATTTAATAGTTGAAATAGACCCTGTAAGATTTACCTTTTTTTGAGTTCCATAACCAATTACAACAACTTCATCTAATTCAGATGCGCTTTCTACCAGTGTTACATTAACAACTGTTTGATTATTTACAGGTATTTCTTGAGTTGAAAACCCTACAAAAGAAAAAACTAAAGTATCGTCAGAGCTTTCTAAGTTTAAAGAATAGTCTCCGTCAAAATCTGTAGAAGTTCCTTTAGAAGTTCCTTTAATTAATATAGTTACTCCAGGTAAAGGGTCTCCATTTCCATCAACAACTTTACCAGTAACTTTAGTTTGTAATATAGATTCTATATACTCATTTACCATTTTTGGAGTTAGTGACGAAGTAATCGTAGTATCTGATTTTTCAAGTAGTTGTTGAATTTTTAATTTCAACTCTGGTTTGTCTTTTGGAAACAGTATTATTTGATTTCGTATAAAACTATAATCTATATTTGTATTATTAAATAATAGATTTAATACATCATCAATTTTGATATCTTCAACTGTTAAAGATTTCTTTAAGCCTACATTTACAACACTACTATTGTAAAAAAAACTAAAATTACTTTTACTTTCAATTTCTGTAAGAATCCTTTTGATTTTTACATTTTCGGCATTTAACGTAATGTTTTGTGAATAACCTTCAAACGCAAAAATTTTGGTAAACGTAATGCAGAGTAAGACTAAATAAATTTTCATAATCCTGAGAATAGGGATTTTTGAAAAAAAGTGTTGCTTTTTTTTCATACTTTTGTTTGGTTTTAATTGTTAATACTATCGTTGTGTTAATTAATTAGCTTAAGGGGTAGGTGCTGTAACACTTACCCTTTTGTTTTTGTTAATTTTATAATATCTCCTTGTATTGAATAGGTTATTGGTGATGATACTTCAAATAATGCTAAAATTTGATAGATATTTAAATTATCAAACTCGCCTTTATATTTGTAATCAAGTATTTCTTTAGACGTTACATTAAATTTTAAATTATAACTTCTCTCAAGATCTTTAATAACTTGCCGCATTGGCGTATCGTTATAGATTAATTTTCCTTCTTTCCAGGATGTAAAGTTTTCAGTGTTAACTTTTTCTACAATCATTTTGTCTTCCTTCTTTATATAAGTAGCTTTTTGTGAAGGAGATAACTCTACTACAGTATTTTTGTTTTCCTCTATAACTTTTACTTTTCCAGTTACTAATGTGGTTTCTATATTTTTATCTTCTGGATAGGATTTGATATTGAATGATGTTCCTAACACCTTTATTTTCATTCCATTGTTTGTTGTAACTATAAAAGGTTTTTTTTCATTTTTAGTAACTTCAAAGAAAGCTTCTCCTTTTATAGTAACCTCTCTTGTATCTCCGCTAAAATGCTTTGGATAAGATAGAACGCTGTTTGAGTTTAATGTTACTTTTGTGCTGTCTTCTAATATAATTTCTTTTGTTTCAGCTCTTTGAGTAGTTATTAGTATTAATGAATTACTAACAATTGTGCTAGTGTTATTGTTAGCTAAATCATTATTTAACACATGCCATGTTAAGATAGACGATGTTAATATTACCATTAATATAGCAACATATTTATAGGTGTTTTTAAGATTCCTTTTTTTATTTGCTATAAAACCTGACGTTGTGTTTTTACTTTCCCTTAAATTTTTGGCAATATACTTAGCTTTAAGTATTTCATATTGCTTCCTTTTTTTAGGATTATTAAATAACCAATCTACGACCTCTTTTTCTTCTTCGGAAGAAAGCTGACCCTTAATAAGTTTTAAAATGTTTTTATTATTCATTAATAACTACCTTATACATATAATACGTATAAAAACTAAAGTATCCCCTAATTTGTATTTAGAAAGAAATTATAAAAAAGACAAATAATCTCTTAAGGAGAGCTTTAAATGTTTGATAGCCTTAGAGATATGGTTTTCTACGGTTTTTGTAGATATATTAAGTTCTGATGAAATTTGCTTGTGTTTTAACCCTTCAAATCTACTTTTTATAAAAACTAGTCGACATTTTTCAGGAAGTAATTGTACGCTTTCATTAATTAATATAATAAGCTCATTCTCAATTATTGTAGAAGCTGTATTATTTGTTAAAGCATGGAAATTTAGTAAGTTTTTTTGTTGAAGAGAGTTTGTCTCTAATGCCAGTGCATGTCTTTTACTTCGTAAAAAATCAAGACATGTGTTTCTTGTTATTCTAAATAAATAACCCGTAACATTTTTATTTATATCTATTTGGTCCATTTTATCCCAAACTTTCATAAAAACATCTTGCATCACCTCTTCTGCATCCTCATTTGTAGGGACATATTGCTGAACAATATGCAGTAGTAGAGAGTAATGTAAATTGTATAATAAATCAAAAAGATCCTTCTTACTTGATTGATTTATAGAGATAGGTTTTTTTTGTTCTTTCTTGATAATTCAATTAATTAATTTGAGCAATTTAAGAAATATTTAACTATTTGATAATTATTAATGATTTTTTTTGATTATAAGGTCATGGATTAGATCAAGGATTTGACTATTAATATTAAAACTAGACCTAAATACTTGTTTGCTGATAACGATTCTTATAGTTTTACCATAAGATTTTTGAATAATATCAATTCCTTATTAAATTTAGGTAGAACGCTTAAAACATGAGAAGTAAGATGAAAAAAGTAATTTACATAATTATTTTAAGTATAAGTATAGCTTGTAATAGTGAGGATGTTAGCAATTGTTTCCAAAAAACAGGACGCCTTATTCAACAAGAAATACCTGTTGATACCTTTGATAAAATACTTGTTAATCGAGATATTGAATTAATAATTAAAGACGGTAGCACCCAAAAAGTGACTATAGAAACAGGAGAAAATTTATTGAATGATGTAACTGCCATGGTTGTAAATAGTAAGTTAATACTTACTGATAATAACAGTTGTAATTATGTACGCGATTATGGTATAACCAAAGTATATGTAACATCGCCAAATATAATAGAAATACGAAGCTCAACACAGTATGACGTGAGATCTGATGGCGTTTTAACCTACCCAAGTTTAACTATTTTGTCTGAAGATTTTGGAGCTCCCGATACTTTTACTAATGGAAATTTTAGACTTAAAATAGACAATAATACATTCCAATTAGTTTTTAATAATTTATCAAATTGTTTTATTTCTGGTAAAACCGACCACTTGAATATTACATTCGCCGCAGGAACGTCGCGTTTTGAAGGACGCCATTTAGTGGCTCAAAATATTCAACTATGGAATAGGAGCTCTAATGATATGATTGTAAATCCGCAACAAGCAATAAAAGGCAAAATATCAGGTGCAGGCAATGTAATTGCTACAAACAAACCTCCCATTGTTGAAATGGAAGAAGTTTATAAAGGCCGTTTAATTTTTGAATAGATTTACCGACTGTTTGGCTATTTCTAATTCCTCGTTTGTTGGAATCACTAATATTTTAACTTTTGATGTTTCAGTATTTATATCTTTTAATTTTTTAGAATTTGTATGATTCTTTACAGCATCTAACTCTATACCTAAAAAATCTAAATTTTCACAAACCTTTTGTCTGATAAGTTTAGAGTTTTCACCAATACCTGCAGTAAAAACTATAGCATCTAATCCATTTAAAATAGCTGCATAACTTCCAATATATTTTTTTATACGATATACATTCATTTCTAAAGCTAATTGACATGCTTTATTGCCTTTTTCTGCTTCAGCTTCAATATCTCTTAAATCGCTATAACCTGTTAAACCAAACATGCCACTTTTCTTTTGTAATAGCGTGTTTATCTCTGTTAAACTGTAATTATATTTTTCAGCTAGATAAAAAATAATTGAAGGGTCAATATCTCCAGAGCGTGTACCCATAATTAATCCGCTAACTGGTGAAAAACCTAAAGAATGATCAATGCTTTTTCCATTTTTTATAGCCGTCATGCTACAGCCATTACCTAAATGAATAGTAATAATTTTTGATTGTTTTTTTTCTAAATATTCAATAGCTTTTTCTGAAACATATTTATGGCTAGTACCATGAAATCCATACACACGAATATTATGTTTTTCTGAAAAATCGTTAGGAATAGCATATTTATAGGCGTAATCAGGAATGGATTGATGAAATGCCGTGTCGAAAACTGCCACCTGTTTTGCTTTTGGGAAAATAGTTTCGGCTACCTCAATACCTTCTAAATTTGGTGGATTATGTAAAGGTGCTAATGATGATAATGCCTTTATCTTTTCTTTAACGGTTTCATTAATTTCGGTGGTATTACTAAAATGTTTTCCACCATGAACCACACGATGTCCAACAATATTAATGGCATCGGTAGATTGAATAATACCCGTATCTTTATGCAAAAGTTGTTTTGCTAAAAGCTCTAAACCTATTTTATGATTAGGGATATCTTCTGTAATCTCAATGTTATTTTCATCGGTTTTGAATTTGAATTTAGCATCGGTAAACCCAATACGTTCAATTAAACCCGAGCACAGAATAGTTTCTTCTGGCATTTGAAATAGTTGAAATTTTAAGGAAGAACTTCCAGAATTTAAAACTAATACTTGCATAAATTAAAGGTCTTGCGCTTGTATAGCAGTTATTATTACGGTGCTGTAAATATCGTCGGCAGTACAACCACGGCTTAAATCGTTTACAGGTTTGTTAAGCCCTTGTAGCATAGGGCCAATAGCTAAGGCACCAGTTTCTCGTTGTACGGCTTTATACGTGTTATTTCCAGTGTTTAAATCAGGAAAAATAAGCACACTTGCTTGTCCTGCAACATTAGAATTTGGCAGCTTACTTTTACCTATGCGCATATCTACTGCCGCATCGTATTGAATTGGGCCTTCAATTTTTAAATCAGGGACTTGTTTTTTAGCAATTTCGGTGGCTTTTCTAACTTTGTCTACGTCTTCGCCTTTTCCTGATGCGCCAGATGAATAAGATAACATAGCAACTTTAGGTTCAACACCAAAGTTTTGAGCTGTTTTTGCTGATGAAATTGCAATTTCTGCTAACTGTTCTGCATTGGGGTTTGGGTTAATAGCACAATCGCCAAAAATAGATACGCGATCTTCTAAACACATAAAAAATACAGATGATACGATATTAACACCAGGTTTTGTTTTAATGAATTGCAACGCAGGACGCAAGGTGTGTGCGGTGGTATGTACTGCGCCAGAAACCATACCATCGGCATGTCCTTTGTGAATCATCATAGTGGCGAAATATGACACATCAGTCATCGCGTCTTTTGCCATATCTAAATTCACATTCTTATGTTTTCTAAGTTCGTAGAATGTGTTTACATAATCTTCAAAATGAGGCGATTTTACAGGAGAAACGATGTTTATTTCATTAATATTTAAAGCAATGTCGAACTTTTCTAAACGTTCTTTTATTTTTTCTTCTTCACCAATTAAAGTAATATTCACCACATGCGCATCAATTAATCTTGCTGTGGCACGTAATACACGTTCATCATAACCTTCAGGAAGTACAATGTGTTTTTTGTCTTTTAAAGCACGTTGTAATAAGTTGTATTGAAACATTCTAGGGGTGAAAATATCAGATTGAAATGTAATTAAATCATCTGATAATTTATTGGTATCTACATGCTTTTCAAATGTAGCAATAGAGGTTGTAATTTTATCAATATTTTCAGCGTATATTTTAGATTTTATTTTGCCAATGGTGTTGGTAACATGAAACGTACCTGCTTTAGCACTAATTATGGGCACCACGCTAGACAATCCTTCAATTAATTTTAAAATCGGTTCTTCAGGAATTAATCCACCTGTTAATATAATACCAGATATTTTTGGATAATTTTTAGAAATATTAGCTTGTAATGCACCTAGAATGATGTCGGCTCTATCGCCAGGAGTAATAACCAAAGCATTCTCTTTTAAATGCGTTAAGTAGTTGCGTAATTGCATAGCCCCTACACTAAAGTTGTCAATTTGGTTGTTAATCATGTCTTTACCAAAAAGGATAGTGCCATCTAGCATTTTTAAAATTTCTTTTAAAGTAGGGCTTGCTAAACTTTTTATTTTAGGAATAACACTAATATCGGTTCCGTTGTTAATACGGTTTTTTAATTGTGTTTTTAATTCTGGAAGATGATTTGGGTCAACTTTATTGGTCATTATTGAAAGAACATCAACTTCTTCTTTAAAAGTGTCATGAGCCAATTGTACGTTGTCAACAATTTCTTTTACATCTTTTCCATCGCCTTGCGACACAATAATAACAGGTAATCCTAAATTTTTAGAAATTAAGATATTAATATCTAATTCTAAACTAGAATTTTCATGAGAGAAATCGGTGCCTTCAACCAATACAAAATCAAAGCGTTCTTCCAGATATTTATATTTTTTAATAATCTCATCAATAACATCACCAGATTTTCCTTGGTTGTATAAGTCGAGTACTTCATTTCTGGTATAAACAAATGTTTTTTTGTAATTAATATCAATTTCAAAATAGGAAATCACAGTATTTATATGATTGTCCATTTCTCCATTTTCGGTATCTTCTATTATGGGTCTAAAATAACCTACCTTGGCAGTTTTTCCTAAAAGCATTCTCATTAAACCAAGTACGGCAACAGATTTACCACTGTTAGGCTCAATTGTAGCTACATAAATTCCTTTACTCATGTGTTGTTTTTATAGTACAGCAAAGATAGTTTATTGCTTGCTTTTGGAAAGATGATTTTTGTCATG
>NZ_CAXIBN010000154.1:0-7504 GCF_964021735.1 uncultured Wocania sp.
TGATGATACAAAGGTTTTAAACGCAGAAGCTAGAGCTGTTATTTTAAAGCAATTAGAAGTTTTCAACAAATAAAAAACTGCTCTGGGGAGAGCAGTTTTTTTTGATATTGATTTCCGAGCTTAAAGGAAACCCATATCTAGATCTAACCAAAAACCTAAAACTTAATAGCAAATCCGGTATAAACCCCAATAAAATAAGGTTTAAAATTACCAGACGTATTATTAAACGTATTGATTTGATATTTGAACATAGGCTCAAAATTCAAATCTATTTTTTTTGAAACTTTATAATTTAATCCCACACCTAAATTGGCGCTATAACTTACCTTGTTTATGTTATTTGCTTCGCCTAAAAGGGTTCGAGAACCAGCAACTTCTGAGAATATCTCATTTTTATTTAAAAAGAACGAGCTAAAACCACCAATTAAATTAACACCTAGTTTTTTATTAGTTAATGCATACTGAATTTCCAAAGGCACTTCAATGTATCCCATGTCTTGATTAATAGAAGTATTTGAACTTTTCGTAAAAGCTTCCGGACTTTTAGAAGAATTTAAACTATTACCACTAATTATTGAAACGGCATCAGCAGCAGTATTACTGTTTGTATTTACATTTTGTAATAAGTTAGAGCTAGAACTAATAGATTGAAAGACTACAACATTATTGGTATTGTAACCCAAATTAACTTTGTTTATACCCGTACGAATACTTAATTTATTATTAACAGCATAACTGGCTTTAATACCGTAACTCATATTAAGTTCGCCACTTTTCGAGTTGTTGTTAAATTGCGGATCTATTGAAGAACCTTCTCCTAAACTACTAAAATAAACAGGCGCAGCATTTGGGGCGATACTCCACCTATTTATGTTTTCGTCTTTCTCTTCTTCAATAATATCTTTGTTTTTTTCTAAAGCTTCCTCAATAGTAAGTGTGTTTTCTTTGGTGCTGTTATCTGCAATAGCTTCGGTTTTGGTTATTGCGTCTGTCGAAATATCGTTGGGTTTTACTTCCGCAATAGCGGTATTGTTTTTTGTTGAATTGTTAATTATTTCGTTTGCTTTATTGATGTCTATTTGAGGGCTTTCATTTTTATTTTGAATGGTCTCTTTGTTTTTTTCTTTTGAATTCTGGGCAACTACGGTTGTATTTTCCGTTTTTACAATAGCTTCAGAAATATTTGATTTTTTATTTGAAGGCATCTGCGATTTTTGAGTACCTTCATTTTTAAGTTTTGAATTTGAATTTTCAGCAACCGATGTTTCGTTTGAAGGTGTAATATCTTTTTGAGTATTATCAATTTTAGTTTCTGAAGCTTTTTCAGCAGATTCTTTTTCTGCATTAGATTCTGCAACAGCATCATCTTCTATATCTATAATTTTATCTTCTTTTTCAATATTAATCGTCGAATTATTATCCTCAGTAGTATTAGATTTCTCAAGATTTACATCTTCAGTTTCAACAACCTGGTTTGTTGGAAGATCTTCAGAATCATTACCATTAAATAATCCATTAATCGTTAGTAAAAGCATAAGTAAAGCCGCAACGCCTGCGTATCGCCACCAAATAGGAATAACGCGTCGCTTCTTCTTTTTCTTATTAAGTTCAGCTTCAATATTTTCCCAAACAGCATCGCTAGGTGTGGCTTCAAAATCTTTAAAGCGCTCCTGAAATAATCTGTCTATATGTTTTTTATCACTCATTATAAGGATTGTAAACTTTGTCTTGTTTTGTAATTTTCAATAGTGTCCTTCAACGTTTGTCTAGCTCGCGCTAAATTGGATTTTGAGGTCCCTATGTTTATGTTTAGCATGTCTGCTATTTCTTTATGAGAATAGCCATCTAAAACATAAAGGTTAAATACTAACCGGTAGCGATCTGGCAATTCTTGAATTATTTTTAAGAGATATTCTAAAGGTATATGGTCTTCGTCAATCTCTATTTCTACCTCATCGGCTACATTTTCATTTATAATATCAAAAACCTTTTCGTTTCGGTAGCGTTGTAAAACCGTGTTTATGGTTATCCGTTTTAACCAACCTTCAAAAGAGCCTTTGCTTTTATACTGTTCTATTTTATCGAAAATGGTTAAAAATGCGTCTTGCAGATTATCTTCTGCTTCGGCATAGTTTCTCGAATACTTTAAGCATACAGAGAATAGCTTACTCGAAAAGAGTTTGTACAATTCGCCTTGGGCTTTAGTATCATTAATTCTACAATTTTCTATGAGTTGGTTTAAACTCAAATTAAAACACGTATTTATTAATACTTAAACTTAATTTGTAACAGGCACTTCTATAATTAGGTATTGATCTTCTCCATTATCATCTTCACCTTGCCAAAACTTAAATATATATGATCCGTTACTGGTAACAATAAAATTAAATGTTGCTTCTACTAATTCGTCTGTAAATGTTTCACAACTATTATTATCAAATACATAATTAATAGCGGCAACGGTACGCTGATTATTTTCTTTTAAATAATAAAACTCTTTAAAAGAGTGACAAGTTGAAGGTCTAAAATAAGAAACTGTTATGGGGTAAACTTCACCTAAAGTAAACTCGTCAGGGATATCAACACTTTCTATTGGTAATATTTCAAAGCTATAATTTGTGCTATCATCATCAATGCTACATGAAGCAAATAAAAATAAAGCTAAGCTTAGGGCTACTAACTTTTTCATTGCAAATAATTTTTAATTTTTCTGTTTAATACATGTTTTTGTATTTATAGATGCCAAATAAATTAAAAGGTTGCGTGTAATATTAATTTAATTATATAAAAAAATCCCGAATTTTCGGGATTTTTTATTTATTCTGATGCTTTTAAAATGTCTCTAATTTTATCTTCGAGCTCGTCCATGAGTTCGGGATTGTCTTTTATAATAGCTTTTACGGCATCTCGCCCTTGCCCAAGTTTAGTATCATCATAACTAAACCACGAGCCACTTTTTTTAACAATTTCATGTTCTACAGCTACATCTAAAATTTCTCCTACTTTACTTACGCCTTCTCCATACATAATATCAAACTCAGCCAGCTTAAAAGGTGGAGCTACTTTATTTTTAACCACTTTTACTCTAGTTTTATTTCCTAAAACATTGCCGTTACTGTCTTTAATTTGTGTAGAACGACGAATATCTAAACGTACCGAAGCATAAAATTTTAAGGCATTACCACCGGTTGTAGTTTCTGGGTTGCCAAACATAACACCAATTTTTTCACGTAATTGGTTAATAAAAATTACGGTACAATTGGTTTTACTTATGGAGCCTGTAAGTTTTCTTAAAGCTTGAGACATTAAACGCGCATGTAAGCCCATTTTCGAGTCGCCCATTTCACCTTCAATTTCACTCTTAGGAGTTAATGCCGCAACAGAATCTATAACCACAATGTCAATAGCACCTGAGCGAATTAAATTATCGGCAATTTCTAAAGCTTGCTCGCCATTATCGGGTTGCGAGATTATTAAATTATCAATGTCTACACCTAGTTTTTCTGCGTAAAATCGATCAAAAGCATGCTCTGCATCAATAAACGCAGCAATGCCTCCAGCTTTTTGAGCTTCGGCAATAGCGTGTAAGGTTAAGGTCGTTTTACCAGATGACTCAGGTCCGTAAATTTCTATTACACGACCACGCGGATAGCCACCAACGCCTAAGGCAATATCTAAGCCTAAAGATCCCGATGGAATAGCATCAACATCTACAACTGCTTGATCACTCATTTTCATTACGGTGCCTTTACCGTATGCTTTATCTAATTTATCTAATGTAAGTTTTAGTGCTTTTAATTTTGCTTCTTTTTCTTTTTCGTTGCTCATTTTCTGTTTTTCTGAAATTATGTATGCTAAAATACTATAAGTTTTTTCACAATACAATTTTATCACGCAACCTTTTTCAAATATTGCATCTTAAAAATATAGTAACTATTTTAAAAATATGTCTAAAATTTTATTTGCTTTTCTATGTATTGTATTATTTGCTTGTGATGGTCAAAATGAAGACGAATTAAATCAAACAGGAACTGTGGTAAATCAAACATCTTGTGGTGGTGGATTAGAACCTGTTTTCATTATTAAATTAAGCGAAAAAGATTCTATAATGACGTCAACACTCCCAAAAGAGTTTCAAAAAGCAAACTTAAAAATTCAATTTAAAACTAAAGAGAGCACATTATATGTGTATTGTACTACCGATAAAATTTACCCAAAACAATTTGATGTTTATGATGTGATTTCATTATAATCCAAAAACATTACGCAACCTTTTTATACATTTTGCATCTATAAAATAAACGCAGGAAGATTTTTGCTATGAAATTCACCTACAATAGTTTGAATATAGACTAACTCGAACTATTTATTTATAAAGCATTTTATCTAAGATAAAATGCTTTTTTTATACAAAGTATTGCTCTATCCCTTTAAAGTTGTACTTTTGCATTTTAAAATATTTCTTTAATCTGCTCAATGCAGATTCAACCTTAAAACATTAGTATAGCATGCAACTGTACAATAAATTAAGCGCTAAAGAAAGAGCCGAATTAATCGAAAAAGCAGGTAAAGATCGATTAACACTTTCTTTTTATCAATACGCTAAAATTACCAATCCTCAAGAGTTTAGAGATCAACTATTTATTGCTTGGAACGCTTTAGATGTTCTAGGTAGAATCTACGTAGCACACGAAGGTATTAATGGGCAACTATCACTTCCCGCAGATCGTTTTAACGAATTTAAAACACATTTAGATACTATCGATTTTTTAAAAGGTATTCGTTTAAATATTGCTGTAGAGCAAGATAATATGTCGTTTTTAAAACTTAAAGTAAAAGTGCGTCATAAAATTGTTGCAGATGGTTTAAATGATGATACTTTTGATGTTACCAACAAAGGCATTCATGTTGACGCAGATAAGTTTAACAACCTTATTGAAGACGATAAAACGATTTTGGTAGACATGCGAAACCACTACGAAAGTGAAATAGGTCATTTTAAAAACGCTGTTACACCAGATGTTGATACGTTTAGAGAATCGTTAGACATAATTGAAGCCGATTTAAAAGATCATAAGGAAGATAAAAACCTAGTGATGTATTGCACTGGTGGTATTCGTTGCGAAAAAGCCAGCGCGTATTTTAAGCACAAAGGTTTTAAAAATGTGTATCAATTAGAAGGCGGTATTATAGAGTATACAAGACAAGTAAACGAAAAGCATTTAGAGAATAAATTTATTGGCAAAAATTTTGTTTTTGATGAACGCAGAGCTGAAAAAATTAGTGACGATGTAATTGCTTGTTGTCACCAATGCGGAAAACCTGCAGATATACATACCAATTGCGCTAACGATGCTTGCCATTTATTATTCATTCAATGTGATGCCTGTAAAGCAGAAATGAATAATTGTTGCTCAACAAACTGCAAAGAAATACACGCTTTACCTTACGAAGAGCAAAAAGAACTCCGAAAAGGTCAAGGTAATAGCAACGATATTTTCAAAAAAGGACGCGCAGACCATTTACCCTATAAAAAAGATTTGAGAAATATTTTTGAAGTTTTAAAAAAGAAATAAGCTTAAACTTCAACTAAAACCAACAACTATAAATTCTTTGTTTTAAGTCTTTAGAATAATCTTATATTTACGTTTCAAAAGATTTATAAACCTTCATTCGTAATAATTTGATTATTAACGAATTCAATATATAAAAATTTATGGCTTGTAACAGTTGTTCAACTGGAAAAGACGGTCAACCTAAAGGATGTAAAAACAATGGTACTTGCGGTACAGATAGTTGTAATAAGCTAACTGTTTTCGATTGGCTATCAAACATGTCGCTTCCCAATGGCGAAAAACCTTTTAACTGGATTGAAGTTCGTTTTAAAAACGGACGAAAAAACTACTATCATAATACCGAAAACTTAACATTAAGCATTGGCGATGTGGTTGCAACACAGGCGCAATCTGGTCATGATATTGGTATGGTTACCCTTACGGGAGAATTGGTGCGTGTTCAAATGAAACGCAAAAATATTTCAGAAACAGGCGACGACATTTTAAAAATTTACCGAAAAGCAAGTCAAAAGGATATTGATATTTGGTCGACAGCACGCGACAAAGAAGAAGCTATGAAGGTTAAGGCACGTCAATTTGCTATTGATTTGAAATTGCAGATGAAAATTTCAGATATCGAATTTCAAGGCGATGCTAGTAAAGCTACGTTTTATTATACAGCCGAAGAGCGTGTAGATTTTAGAGAACTTATAAAACTATTTGCTCGTGAGTTTAGAACACGTATAGAAATGAAACAAGTTGGGTTTCGACAAGAAGCTGCAAGACTTGGTGGTATTGGTTCTTGCGGGCGAGAGTTATGCTGCTCCACTTGGTTAACCGATTTTAGGTCGGTAAGCACATCGGCAGCGCGTTACCAGCAATTATCTTTAAATCCACAAAAATTAGCAGGACAATGTGGTAAGCTAAAATGTTGCTTAAATTACGAACTCGACACCTATTTAGATGCTTTAAAAGCATTTCCAAAAACGGATATAAAACTTAAAACCGAAAAAGGAACAGCAGTTTGCCAAAAAACCGATATTTTTAAAGGACACATGTGGTATGCCTACGAAGGGGAATGGATGAATTGGCATAAAATAACTACAGATCAAGCCAATGAAATTATTGAAGCCAATAAGAAAAATAAAAAAATAGCAAGCCTTGAAGAATACGCTTCAGACCTTATTGAAGATACTAAAACAGAGTTTGAGAACGTTGTAGGTCAAGATAGTTTAACAAGGTTCGATAGTCCAAAACGTAATAATAAACGTAGAAATAATAGAAAGAAAGGGAATCAGGCAAATAAAAACGCTAAGCCAAATAACCCAAATCAGAATAATAGAAACAAAAACAACAGAAGAAAACCTCAAAAAAACAAAAATGAAGCGAAGTAGTGCGGTATTGTTTTCTTTAGTTTTTTCTTTAGTATTAACATCATGCGATTCTAATCGTGTTTTCGACACTTACAAATCTGTTCCCAATGCGTGGCATAAAGATAGTATAGTAAGCTTTAAGGTTAATCCGCCAGATTCTACAAATGCTTATAATTTGTTTGTTAATTTAAGAAATACGAACGATTATAAATTTAACAATTTGTATTTAATAGTCGAAATGGTTTTTCCGCATGGTAAAACTTTAAAAGACACTTTAGAATATAAAATGGCAGACCCAAGTGGTAAACTTTTAGGCTCAGGACTAGGTAGTGTTAAAGAAAATAAGTTGTGGTATAAAGAACAAGTTGTTTTTAAAGAAGCTGGCGAATACAAAGTTAATATACAACACGCCATGAGAGAAAATGGAAAAGTTAATGGCGTTGTTGATTTAGAAGGTGTTACAGATATTGGCTTTAGGATTGAAAAACCACAAAAAAATTAATGTCACTTCGAGTGATTCCGAAGCATGAGGAATTGTATCGAGAAGTATTTAATATTCAAAATTAAATGGCAAAA
>NZ_CAXIBN010000155.1:0-7432 GCF_964021735.1 uncultured Wocania sp.
AACGCTTTCGCGGAAAGGAACCAAAACCAGAAGCGTTGTTGAAACGTGCGGGATTATTGGATATTAAATAATTTACCTTATTTTTGGTATTCAAAAAAACAATTGCATCAATAATGCCCAACCATCAAATAAATCCTAATAAGTGGATTGATTTATATGCAGACTACTTATTTAACTACACCATTACTAGAGTTAGCGACAGAGAAATTGCGCAAGACTTAGTGCAGGATACTTTTTTGGCGGGTTTAAAATCGATGAAAAATTTTAAAGGTGAAGCTAGCGAACGCACGTGGCTAATTTCTATTTTAAAACGAAAAATTATTGATCATTATCGTAAAATAAATTCTAAAAAAGGAAAAGCCGAAGTACGTATAATGTATAACGACGACTCTGAAACTGAGGGGGACTGGCTGGAAGAACGTGTTGCTGACCCTTACGATAAAACAGCTGAAGACACCTTGCAAAATGCAGAATTAGGCAACGCTATACATAACTGCCTAGGCAAATTACCAGAAAAACAAGCTGAAATTTTTAAAATGAAAACCATTCAAGGTTTTGAAACTGAAGTAATTTGTAATGAATTTAACATTACAGCGTCTAACCTTTGGGTAATCATTCATAGAGCGCGTACAGCCATGGCAGATTGTTTAAAAGAAAATTGGTTTTAATATGAGTACTAAAATGAAGATTGTGATTCCATGCGATGAAGCAAATCATGTTTGTGATAAAACACAGTACAAAGAAGCTACACTTTGGGAAAAGATAAAACTAAACATACATTTGATTTATTGCAGAGCTTGTAGAGAATATACAAAAAATAACACCAAACTTACAAAAAAAGTAAAAGAATCTAAAGTTGAATGCTTGGATAAAAAATGTAAAGAATCTATGAAAAAGGATTTAGATAAAGCAATAATTGAGGAATCAAATTAAGTGCTTAAAAGCAATAATATTAGCCATATAATAGGAATCCCTTCAACCCAAAAAGCACTGTAATAAGATGTTTGTTCCACTTTTGAAAACATTAAAAATAATCCTGTAACAATAGTTATTGCCAAAAGAATAAACATACTTAAAAAAGTAATTTCATCTTTAAAAAGTTCTAAAAAGAAGAATAGTATGAGCATTAAAACTCCAATAGTTTTAGTTTGCTTCACTCCTATTTTTTGAGGAATTGTTGAGAGCTTCAAACTATCATATCGTAAATCTCTAATTTCAAAAGGAAACATTAAAATTATTATAAATAGATAACGCTGAACTGCTGTAATTATTACATCATTTGAGATACTATATCCCTGATTCATTAAAGGCAAAATAACAGTAACACCACTCCAAACTAATGCTATTAAATAAATTTTCAAGCCACCTATGCTTCTTAAGTTGTGCTGCTTATCTAAAAACAAATGTTTAGGTAAAAAAGGAATCGCATATAAAAAAGTAACTACTCCAAAAATGGTGATACCAATTAGCGTGTTTTTTTCTAATTGAAATGCATAGTAAGACATTAAAACAAAGCAGAAAAACGAAAATATTTGAATGGCTTTTAGCCAAGTCGCTAAACTTCTATGATGAAATTTTGCAACTCCAAAATACTTAACAAAATTATAACCCGTAATGGTAGCATAAAACACAAAATACAACACATTCTCATCATACAAAAGATGGTACTCAATTAATGTAATCCATGTTAATGAAAACACCGATAGTGCCACATGAATACTGCTATTAATATAAAAACTAAAAAGCTGCTTTATCAACCTCATTTTACAAAAATAAGTAAACTGTTAATAACGTTTTCAAATGGTTAAAAACTTTCTACTTTAAGTATTTATTCGCGAATTATATTACGTATTTTTGCGAATTATATAAAATATCGAACTTGTAATGAATACAAAAGCTTTTGCATTACGTCATATTGGTCCGAGAGAAGACGACCAAAATCTTATGTTAAAAACTATAGGTGTTGACTCTTTAGACCAATTAATTTACGAAACTGTGCCAGATGATATTCGTTTAAAAAACGGATTGAATTTAGATAAACCCATGACTGAACATGAGTATTTACTTCATATTCATGATTTATCTAAACTAAATAAAGCCCGTAAAACCTATATAGGATTAGGGTATCATCCTAACGTTATGCCAGCCGTTATTCAACGAAATATTCTTGAAAACCCAGGTTGGTATACAGCATATACGCCATATCAAGCTGAAATTGCACAAGGTAGATTAGAAGCTCTTTTAAATTTCCAAACCATGGTTATCGATTTAACAGGAATGGAAATTGCAAACGCCTCTTTACTTGACGAAAGTACTGCTGCTGCAGAAGCTATGAGTTTATTGTTTGCAGTTCGCGAACGCAGTCAGAAAAAAGCAGGCGTAAATAAGTTTTTTGTTTCTAAAAACATTTTACCACAAACCTTATCGCTTTTGCAAACAAGAGCAAATCCTATTGGTATTGAATTAGTAATTGGAGATGAGCATGCTTTTAATTTCTCCAATGAATTTTTCGGAGCTATTTTACAATACCCAGGTAAAGATGGACAAATTACAGATATAAAATCTTTTATTAGTAAAGCGAATAATGCTGAAATTAAAGTAGCCGTTGCAGCCGATATTTTAAGTTTAGTAAAGCTTGAAGCACCAGGTAAATTTGGTGCCGATGTAGTAGTTGGTACAACACAACGCTTCGGGATTCCTATGGGTTACGGTGGGCCACACGCAGCCTTTTTTGCAACTAAAGAAGCCTATAAACGTGATATTCCTGGTCGTATTATTGGTGTAACAAAAGATGCTAACGGCAACAGAGCTCTACGTATGGCATTGCAAACTCGTGAGCAACATATAAAACGAGATAAAGCAACATCAAACATTTGTACAGCACAAGTGCTTTTAGCAGTTATGGCTGGTATGTATGCTGTATATCATGGTCCAAAAGGTTTAAAATTTATTGCCAATAATATCCATAATAAAGCGGCAACTTTAGCTAATGCCTTATCAAAATTAGGATACAATCAAATAAACACTTCTTATTTTGATACGCTTCAAATTAAAACAAAAGCTAAAAAAATAAAAAAAATTGCTACAGAGAAAAAAGTAAATTTATATTATCCAGACAAAGAAACGGTTACTATTTCAATTAATGAAACAACCACCACTAGGGATATTAATTATTTAATTTCCGTTTTTGCTGAAGCTTCCGAAAAAGAAACTATCAAAATTACATCTATTGAAGAAGCTAATAACATCGAAAAATCTACTCAAAGAACATCCACATTTTTAACTGATGCTGTTTTTAATACCTATCATTCAGAAACTGAATTGATGCGTTACATAAAATCGTTAGAACGTAAAGATTTATCATTAAATCATTCCATGATTTCTTTAGGCTCTTGTACCATGAAATTAAATGCAGCAGCAGAAATGCTGCCATTAAGTTGGTTTAAATGGGGAAACATTCATCCGTTTGCACCGCTTAAACAAGCTAAAGGCTACTTAACAATTTTAAAAGAATTAGAAGATCAATTAACCGAAATTACTGGTTTTGCAGCTACCTCTTTGCAACCAAATTCTGGTGCCCAAGGTGAATTTGCAGGACTCATGGTAATTAAAGCGTATCACGAATCTCGTGGAGATCATCATAGAAACATCTGTTTGATTCCGTCTTCTGCTCATGGCACAAATCCAGCAAGTGCAGTTATGGCAGGCATGAAGGTAGTGGTTACTAAATCTACAGTAGAAGGTAATATTGATGTAGACGATTTACGCGAAAAAGCCGAATTACATAAAGATAATTTATCTTGTTTAATGGTAACCTACCCATCTACACATGGAGTTTACGAATCGGCTATTAAAGAAATTACACAGATTATTCACGATAATGGTGGTCAAGTTTATATGGATGGTGCCAACATGAATGCTCAAGTTGGGTTAACAAACCCTGGTAATATCGGAGCAGACGTTTGTCACTTAAACTTACATAAAACCTTTGCAATTCCTCATGGTGGTGGCGGACCAGGTGTAGGCCCAATTTGTGTTGCAAAACAACTCGTTCCTTTTTTACCAGGAAACCCTGTTGTAAAAACTGGAGGAGACAAAGCCATTACAGCAATTTCTGCTGCGCCTTTTGGATCTGCTTTAGCCTGCTTAATTTCTTATGGCTACATTAAAATGCTCGGAGCAGAAGGTTTAACACAATCTACTAAAATAGCTATTTTAAATGCTAATTACATAAAGCAACGTTTACAAGGTAGTTTTGACACATTGTATTCTGGAGAACGCGGTCGTGCAGCACATGAAATGATAGTAGACTGTAGAGCTTTTAAAGAAAACGGCATAGAAGTTACTGACATTGCAAAACGATTAATGGATTATGGTTTCCATGCACCAACAGTATCATTTCCTGTAGCTGGAACGTTAATGATAGAACCTACTGAAAGCGAAAGTAAAGCTGAAATGGATCGTTTTTGTGATGCCATGATTTCAATTAAAAAAGAAATCGATCAATCTTCAAAAGATGATACTAATAACGTCCTTAAAAATGCACCGCATACATTAAACATGGTTACAAATGATGACTGGCACTTTCCATATACAAGACAAGAAGCAGCTTTTCCTTTGGATTATGTAAAAGACAATAAGTTTTGGCCTAGTGTAAGACGTGTTGACGATGCTTATGGCGATAGAAATTTAATTTGCTCTTGTACGCCTATTGAGGCTTATGCCGAAGCTTAATTACGTTTTTGAACATCGTAAATTATAACAAAACCAAAGAAGCCTTTAATTATAAACTAGTATCTTGGTTTTTAGTTTAAGGCAATTTTTTATTTTATGACTATAAAAATCACAGGAACTGGAAGTTATATTCCTAATAATGTTGAAAAAAATGAAGATTTTTATCAGCATCAATTTTTAAATAGTGATGGTTCAACTATAAATGCTTCAAATGAAGTTATTGTAGAAAAATTTAAAGCTATTACTGGAATTGATGAACGTCGCTATGCTAAAAAAACTGTAAACACTTCAGATATTGCTTTTTTCGCAGCCGAAAAAGCTATTGAAAACGCAAATATTAATCGTGAAGATTTAGATTATATTATTGTTGCTCATAATTATGGCGATGTAAAACATGATGCAGAACAAAGTGATACCGTACCAAGCATTGCATCAAGAGTTAAACATCTTTTAAAAATTAAAAACTCAAAATGTGTTGGTTACGATGTGCTTTTTGGATGCCCAGGTTGGATAGAAGGTGTTATTCAAGCTAATGCTTTTATTAAATCTGGAATTGCAAAAAAGTGTTTAGTTATTGGTGCCGAAACCTTATCTCGTGTTATAGACCCACATGATAGAGATTCTATGATATATAGTGATGGTGCTGGAGCTGTTGTTGTCGAATCTACAAATGATGAAGGTGGTATAATAGCTCACGAAACAGCTACTTTTGCTTTAGATGAAGCACATTTTATCTTTTTTGGAGAAACAAATAATCCAGACATAAACGATAAACGCCGATACATAAAAATGTATGGTAGAAAGATTTATGAATTTGCCATTAGCAATGTCCCAAAAGCCATGAAATCTTGCTTAGATAAAAGCGGTATAGATATTAAAAACCTAAAAAAGATCCTCATCCATCAAGCCAACGAAAAAATGGACGAGGCCATTGTTAAACGTTTTTATAAACTTTACAATATGGAAATGCCAGAAAACATTATGCCAATGACTATTGGTAAACTAGGCAATTCTAGTGTGGCAACTATTCCTACTTTATATGATATGATTTTAAAAGGCGAATTGGATAATCAGCACATAAACAAGGGTGATATTATTATGTTTGCTAGCGTTGGTGCTGGCATGAATATTAATGCTGTTGTATACAAACATTAATAATGTACGAAAAAAGCTATCCTAATAAACGCTTTAAGCACACCATTCAATTTTTAAGCAAACACGTTTCTACTTCCGAGACTATTCTAGATTTAGGCGTTGTAAACCCGTTTACCAAAATCATGCAAGAGCATGGTTATAAAGTTGAAAATACTAAAGGTGAGGATTTAGACGTTGACACCTCAACTATTACAAATGCTGAAGCTGAAGTTATTACAGCTTTCGAAATATTCGAACATTTATTATCTCCTTTTACCGTTTTAAAATCTATTAAAGCCGATAAGTTAGTCGCTAGCGTTCCGCTTAAATTATGGTTTTCTTCTGCTTACCGAAGTAAAACAGATATGTTAGACAGACATTATCACGAATTTGAAGATTGGCAATTCGATTGGCTATTAGAAAAGGCAGGTTGGAAAATTATTGATAGCCAAAAATGGACAAACCCAACTAAAAAAATTGGCATCAGACCTATTTTGCGTTGGTTTACACCAAGATATTATATTGTTTATGCTGAACGTATAAAATAATGAACGTTCATTGCGAGGACGAAGGACGTGGCAATCTCTTATCTATTTTTCAAAATTTGAATTATCTTAACTTTGAATATTAAACTTTAAACTTTGAATTTCTACATTATCATTCCTGCGCACAACGAAGAAGCTTCAATAAGACTCACTTTAGATTCGTTGATAAATCAAACACTTTTACCAAAAAGCGTAGTTGTAGTTAATGATAATTCCACTGATAAAACTCAAGATATTGTTGAAGCAATTGCTGAAAAACACACTTGGATTTCATTAGTAAATTCAAAATCTTCAAATCAACATTTACCAGGTTCTAAAATTATAAATGCTTTTTATAAAGGTTTTGAAACATTAGATGATGATTATGATGTAATCTGTAAATTTGATGCAGATTTAATTTTTCCAACAAATTATTTAGAACAACTCACTCTTCATTTTAAAAACAACGAAAAACTAGGTATGGTTTCTGGGTTTTGTTATATAGAAAAAAACAACGAATGGGTATTGGAAAATTTAACCAATAAAGACCATATTCGTGGCGCTCTAAAAGCTTATAGAAAAGACTGTTTTAAACAAATTGGAAAGCTGAAACTATCAATGGGCTGGGATACGGTTGATGAGTTACTAGCCCAATTTTACGGTTGGACTATTTTTACCGATGAAACCCTTAAAGTAAAACACTTAAAACCTACAGGTATTAGTTATAATAAAGCCTCAAAATATTTACAAGGAGAAGCCATGTATAAAATGCGTTATGGTTTTATTATCACTTTTATTTCGGCATTAAAACTCGCTTATAAAAAGAAAAGCTTTGGCTTGTTTAAAGATTATTTAGCTGGATATTTTAAAGCTAAAAAAGAGAAACTAGACTATCTGGTTTCTGAAAAAGAAGGTGCATTTATTAGAGGTTTACGATGGAAAGTCATTATGAATAAGTTGAAAAATAAACATCTGTAAAATGAGATACTTCGACTGCGCTCAGTATGACACTAACAACTAACAACTAACAACTAACAACT
>NZ_CAXIBN010000156.1:0-7369 GCF_964021735.1 uncultured Wocania sp.
TTTTAAGAAAATATAGTTATAAAAATAACGGTAAAAGCTGATACTTTTAAAATCGTTTCTATACTTGAAGTAAATTGATATTGGCATATTTTTAAACGTTGTCTTATACCAAAAAGTGATTGTGAAGTTGTATTGTTTAAATTCTTTCTTACAAGTTTTTTGTAATTAGAGTTTAATAAGCCTTCTGAATTAACTTGATTTTCAATTACTTTAGATTCTGGTTCTAAATCTTCTACTTTTAATACTAATTCCATGATACTATTTTTTAATACTGAAACAAGTTCAGCACATGTTGGTTTATACAAAAAAGACGATTAACCAATAAAAATGTTACATCAAAGCTCTTATAAACTATTAAAAATCAAACACAAAGGAAGCTTAACATTTATAAATACTAATAAGTATTAATTTCAAAAAAGTTATTATTTAATCATAACTTCTATTTCTTTTGTATTCGAAAACTGCTAAAAATCCAGCTAAAACAAAAAGCATTATAGCTTTAAAATAATCATCAATAACTAATACTCTATCTAAATTCAGAATCAATATAACCACAACAATTGATACTAATGTTACTGCTTTCTTCATTTATATTATTTTTAGGTTAAGTTTATTTTTAATTACAATATGTATCAATATTTATACCAAAACACTATTCTCCTTAAAAGATAATTAGATTAGTATTTGATATTTCAAATCGAATTTATACTAGACAAAAAGATTATAAAATGAGAGCGGGCTATAATCTTACAACAAAGAAACGAAACCTTTAAAGGTTAACTGTAAAAAAAGAGTTAAATTATTATCTGTTACGCCAAAAGAAAGGCGTAAATAAAATAAGTACTGTAAAAAGTTCCAAACGCCCTATTAGCATTAAAAAACTACACCACCATTTGCCAATGCTCGGCAAATTAGCATAGTTATTTACGGGTCCAAAATCGCCCAAGGCAGGTCCAACATTCCCTAAGCTTGATGCCGCTAAACCGATTGAAGATTGAAAATCTATTTCCATCATAGAAAACCCTAAAGCACCAACAATAAAGGATAACATATATAATATAAAAAAGGCAAGAACATTAAATACAATATCGCCAGAAATAGATTTGGTGTTATAACGCACTGGTATAATAGCATTTGGATGTAACGTACGTTTAAATTCTAAAAAACCATTTTTAATTAATATTAAATGTCTAACAACTTTTACACCTCCAGATGTACTACCTGCCGACCCACCCAAAAACATGAGTCCGAAAAAAAACACCACTAAAAAAGGGGTCCACATAGTAAAATCAGCAGTCACAAAACCAGTAGTGGTAATTACCGATAGCACTTGAAACAACCCGTGTCGAAAGGCACTTTCTGCTTCACCCCAAACCATAGGATGCGCAATAGATGATGCTGATATATCTGCCCTAAAATATATGATGAGTGCAGCTATAATTGTAAAAACACTTATAAATTTAAAATAGAGTTTAAATTCTTCGTCATGTATTATTTTTTGAATTTTTCCTTTAAATGCAAAATAACTTAGCACAAAATTTGTACCAGCCAAAAACATAAAAATAATAATAATATATTGAATAATAGGTTGGTCGTTCCAATAAGCGACACTAGCATTTTTAGTTGAAAACCCACCTGTTGACAGCGTACACAAGGCATGATTAATAGCATCAAAAAAAGACATACCTGCGACTTGCAATAATATAGTTTCGGCTGCAGTATATCCAAAATAAATAAGCCATAAACGTTTAGCGGTATCGGTAATTCTTGGGTGTAATTTATCGGCACTTGGTCCAGGAGCCTCGGCTGCAAACAACTGCATCCCTCCGATTCCGAGTAATGGTAAAATAGCAATGGCGAGTACAATAATTCCCATACCACCAATCCAGTGTGTTAAACTACGCCAAAACAAAACACCTTTTGGCACCGCTTCAATATCATTTAAAATTGTAGCTCCAGTTGTTGTAAAACCAGACATGGTTTCGAAAAAAGCGTTTACAAAACTCGGGATGCTTCCTGTAAAAATATAGGGCAACGTACCTGCAAGAGCCATAATAACCCAACCAAAGGTTACAACAATATAGCCTTCGCGCTTATTCATTTCTTTTTTATGGCGTCTGGTAAAAAACATAACCAGTACTCCAGCTATTAATGTTACAATACCCGCTAAAAATAACTGCAATGTAACACCATCTTTATAAATTAAACTAATGAGCGATGCGAGTAACACAAAACCACCATTGAATAATAACAGGAGTCCGAAAAAATGAAAAATGATTTTGTAATTAAGTTTCATGTTTTAGAGGAATAACTTTTCCACACCTTTTATAGATTTAAGTAAGCTACAAACCACCACGCGATCGCCTTCTTGAATTTTAAAATCGCCTAAAGCTATTAAACCTACTCCATTTCTAATAACACCTCCAATAATTGCTGATCTCGGAAAATCAATATCTTTTATAACTTTATTGCATATAACTGATGTTGCTTTAACTTCAAACTCTAATAACTCTGCATTCATATTATTTAATTTGGTCATAGCAACCACTTCTCCTTTACGTATATATCTAAAAATATTATTTGCGGCTAATAGTTTTTTATTGATCAGTGTATCGATACCGATGGATTGAGATAATTCAAAATAATCCATATTTTCAACCAAAGCAATAGATTTTTTTACACCTTTAGATTTAGCCACTAAGCATGACATTATATTTGTTTCGGAATTATCTCCTACGGCTACAAAAGCATCCATATCGCTAATATTTTCTTCATCTAGTAAATCTACATTTCTACCATCACTATTAATTACTAAAACATTTGGTAAAGCATCAGCAATATCAAAAGCTCGTTCCTTATTTCCTTCAAAAAGCTTAACATTAAATCCTTTTTCACTTAAATCTCTTGCCGATTTATATCCTATTTGTGTACCTCCAAGAATCATCACATTTTTAATTTCGGCATTTGCTTTTCCTGTAAGTTTACAAAGTTCGTCTGCACCACCTTCAGAGGTTATAAATACTACATTATCACCCTCTTTAAACTTAGTATCTCCGCGAGGAATAATAGTAAACTGAGTCCCTGCACGTTGAATAGCAATAGGCACAAAGTGAATTTCTGGAAAAATTTTAGCCGCTTGTTTTACCTTTTTACCAATAAAAGAAGCTTCTTTAGACAAGGTTAAACCTGCCATAGTAAGCGCACCTTCTTCAAACTCGTAATTATCATTAAAAGAAGATGGTTTAAGCGATAATTCAATCTCTGAAGCGGCTAAAGCTTCGGGAGAAATAAGCTCATCAATTCCAAATTTAGTAAATCCAACTTCATCTTTATGATTTATAAATTCGGTATTAGATATTCTAGCAATGGTTCGTTTTGATCCTAATTGCTTTGCCAAAACACATACCGTAATATTTGTAGTTTCTGAAGCTGTTACACCAATTAACAAGTCGCTCGTATCAACACGCGCTTCTTTTAAAATAGCAATTGATGTTGCGTCACCTTTAATAACTTTTATATCTAAATGGGTGTCGGCGTAGGCAAGACTTTCCTTATTCGTGTCTATTAAAGTAATCTCTTGAGATTCGTAAGACAGTAATTTTGCTAAATGAAATCCAACTTCACCAGCTCCAGCAATAATAATTTTCATTATTTATATATCATAAAAAGTATAACAAATATACTATAAAATAAATATTGCTACGTCACTAATAGTCAATATAATATTTGCAAACCTATTGCATAATGCTTTTGTAAAAGTTTATATTTGTCCAAAATTTACAGATTTGTCAAAAATTAAACCGTACAAGAATAGCGAATTAGGAAAAAAGGAGCAGGTTACCAAAATGTTTGATACCATTTCTGGTGATTACGATAATTTAAACCGTGTGATTTCTTTTGGAATAGACATTAAATGGCGCAAAAAAGTGGTGAAATTGGTTAAAGAAAAACAACCAAAAACCATTCTAGATATTGCCACAGGAACTGGAGATTTAGCTATTAATTTAGCAGAAACAGATGCTACCAAAATTGTTGGGTTAGATATTAGCAGTGGCATGTTAGACATTGGTAGAGAAAAGATTAAAAAGAAAGGTTTAAAACAAAAAATTGATATGGTTTTAGGCGATTCTGAAAATATGCCTTTTAACGATGATACCTTTGATGCCATTACTGTTGCATTTGGCGTACGTAATTTTGAAACTTTAGAAAATGGCTTAAAAGAAATACTTCGCGTTTTAAAGCCTAACGGTATTTTTGTGATTTTAGAAACATCAATGCCTGACAAGGCACCATATAAGCAAGGTTATAATTTTTACACAAAAAACATTTTACCTCTTATTGGTAGGATATTTTCTAAAGATAGAAGTGCATATAAATACCTATGCGAATCGGCATCTGTTTTTCCTTATGGTGAAGCTTTAAACAATATTTTACGTGAAATTGGGTTTACTAATGTTGAAGATTTACCGCAAACCTTTGGAGTAGCGACTATCTATACAGCATCAAAACAATAAAAAATGAAGAACCTTTTTCTCTTATTAGCATTCCTTTTAGTCGCTCAAACCTCTAATGCGCAATTGTTTAAAAAAGAAAAGGTGACTTATGATGCAAATTCAGGAAGAGGCACCACAGATAATAATTTACTGCGTTGGGGCTATTTTTTAGGCATTAATAATTACGATTTTAATTTTGATTACAACGAAGATTTACGTGATATTTATGTAAAAAGAAGCCCTGGTTTTAGTGTTGGTTTAATAGGAAATCTACGTATAAACAAGTTTATAGATTTACGCTTAGAACCTGGTTTATTAATTACTACTAGAGAGTTATATTATAGCCAAACATATTTTGAAGGCGTTACTGATTTAAAAAATTCAGATTTAACAAGAGAGGTTAAATCTACTTACATACATATTCCCCTGTTAGTAAAAGTTTCAACAAAACGTATTAATAATTTTAAGCCTTTTATTGTTGGAGGGTTTTCTACGGCTTTAAATCTTTCAAGTAACGAAACCAATCCAAACGATAATAGCAATGGGCAATTTAGAACCAAAAAAAATATGCTGTTTTATGAGCTTGGTTTTGGTATAGATTTGTATTTATACAATTTTAAATTTACACCTTCTATTCGTGGGCTTTTTGCTATTAATGACGAACTTGTTAGAGATGCAGACCCAAATAGCCCATGGACAAGTAATATTGCTAGTATGAAAACAAGAGGTGTGTTTATTAATTTTACGTTTCAATAAAAAAAATTAGTTGGCAGTATTTAGTCTACAGATAGCAGTTACTGTGTAACTTAAAATAAATCATTAATAAATACGATATTTTAATTTTCCGCCAAAAACGCAAAATTTAAAAAGCCTAACATAATTCATAACTACTCCAGCTACAGACTGCAGACTGAATACTGCCGACTGAAGACTAATTCACCTCCTAAACTCACTCAACAAAATAGCAGTTGCGGTTGCTACATTTAAACTTTCAGTAGCTTGTATATCGCCAAATCTAGGAATGGATATTTTTTCGTTTATAATAGCCTCAACTTCTTTTGAAATACCATTGGCTTCATTTCCCATAACCAAAACACCAACTTTGGGCAATTGTTTATTGTACACGTTTTCGCCTTCCATAAAAGCTCCAAAAACTGGTAAATTTACTTCGTTTAAAAAATCAACCAAATCCACATAATTTATATTAACTCTAGTTATTGAACCCATTGTAGCTTGTATTACTTTAGGGTTAAAGCAGTCAACCGTTTCTTTGCTACAAACCAAATCTGTAATACCAAACCAATCGCAAAGTCTAATAATTGTACCTAAATTCCCTGGATCTCTAATGGCATCAAGTGCCACAATTAATCCGCTTGTATTTACAGACTTTGGCACTGGAATTTTAAAAACGGCGAGGGCTTTATTTGGCGTAGTTAAAAAACTAATGCGTTTTAATTCTGCATCAGAAATTAAAATTTCATCTTTGGCATCAATATTGAATGTTTCAGTCGTATATAATGCTTGAAGCGTTAATTTAGATTGTAATAGTTCTTGTATTGTTTTTATGCCCTCAACAACAAAAAAACCATGCTGCAATCTATATTTTTTTTGCTTTAAACGCGTTATTAATTTTATCTGGTTTTTAGAGAGCATTAAATCTTTTTTTATATTATTCATTTTAATTTTATAAAGAAATGAAAAATATTAATAAAGGTTACATCACACTTAAATTATTTAGGTGTTTTTCTGAGGAAATAATGTATTTTTGAGCTTATAATAAGCTTTATTATTTCTTTTAATTGAAACAAACTCTTAAACTATAATTTGAATTAAATATAATTTCGTTTGCAACAACAATTCTTAAAAATACTACTATTAATTTTTATTACAGGATATGTTACATCTTGTAATACCGTTAAAAGAGTTGCCGATGATGAGCATCTACTTGTAGAAAATACAGTATACGTAAACGATAAAAAGAATAATACAGAAACTATAACCAACTTATTGCACCAAAAACCAAACAGCAAACTCCCATTAATTGGTAATTTAAGGCTAAACATATATAATTTAGCACGCCCAAATAGAGATTCTATTTTTGAAGCATGGTTAGACAAAAAACCTAAAAGACGTGAGCGTTTAAGAAAAGTATATTCTCAAAAACAAGTAGACAGACTTAAAACATCTGCTTTAGGCTTTAATAATTGGCTAAAAAAAACAGGAGAGCCACCAGTAATTGTTGACGAAGAAAAAACAAAAAAAACTGCAAAACGTTTAGAAGCCTATTATAAGTTTAATGGTTGGAGTAATGTTGATGTAAATTATGATATCCAAAAAAAAGATAATAAACGCGCAAGTATTGATTATTTTGTAAAACATGGTAAACCTTACATCATAGATTCTATTACAAAAAGTATTAAATCGCCTGTTATAGATTCCTTATACGAAAAAGTTAAAGGAAGAGCTTTAATAAAACAAAATGACCAATATGTTATTCCTGTTTTAGGTTCAGAACGTAATAGAATTACTAGTGAAATGCGTAATTCTGGCGTATATCATTTTAATCAAGACTATATTCGATTTACAGTTGATACGATTGACACCAATAAAAAAGCAAATATTGATGTTATCATTCAAGATAGAGCTATTAGAACTCAAGACACTATTACACGAGAGCCTTTTAAAATTTATACCATTAAAGACGTCAATATTATAACTGATTACACTTATGAAAACAGAAACAAACCATTTCTAGATTCTATTTCATATGGTGGTTACAAATTACTAAGTTATGGAAAAATGAAGTATAGACCAAGAGCAATAACGGATGCTGTTGTTATTAATCCAGGTACCATTTTTCAAGACATTGATAGAAC
>NZ_CAXIBN010000157.1:0-7361 GCF_964021735.1 uncultured Wocania sp.
ACGCCCCCTTTCATAAGGTCTCTGTGGTACATCCAGTTGGTTTCTATGGGTTGCCCGTTAAACATAACGGATTGTACGTAAGGGCTATCGTTGCTTTGTTGAGGTGCTTCAATGGTAAGCGTTTCACCAGGATAGTATCTCTGGTCGAGTTGTATGGTAATTTTATCAAACAATGGGCTTCCAAATTGTAATGTTGGGTTTGCCGAGGCATGACCTTGTACATCGAAGATTCCCATGGAAGCCATTACATACCATGCGCCCAATTGCCCTTGGTCTTCATCTTGTCCTATACCGTATCCGTGCAAGGGTTCTGTACCATAAAATTCGTTGCAAATGGTGCGTGTCCATTTTTGGGTAAGCCAAGGTTTTCCAGAATAGTTGAACAGCCATGCATTGTGCAAACAAGGTTGGTTGCCGTGGTTATACAGCTTTTCTACGCCCGAGAAGCTATGTATCTCTTCAGAACCACCTCCAAACATACTTTTTTGGGCATTATCGAACATGGTTTCGAGGCGTTCATTAAATAAGGGTTTGCCAATTAATTCCATAAGACCATTTACATCATGGGGCACATACCAAGTAAATTGATAGGCATTGCCTTCTTGAAAACCGTCCCAACCTCTCATGGGGTCGAAATCTTCTATAAAATTGCCATTTTCTAATTTCGGACGGATGTATTTGTTTTCGGTATCAAACAAGTTTTTGTAAAAGGAAGCTTGTTTTGTGAGTTGTTCATAGTTTTTATCATCCTTCATGCTTTTAGCCATTTGTGCCACGGCATAGGAACTGAAACTGTACTCTAAAGTATGTGAAGCTCCAAAGTTAAAGGTCCATCCGTTAGAAATAATGGTGTCTTTGTAGGGTACATAGCCTTCTTTTACAAAATAGGACATGTCGTATTTGCCGTTGCCTAAATTACGACCGTGGTACTCCAGTTCGTTTTTTAATGCTGCTTCATATCCAGTTTTTACATCAAAATCACGTATGCCTACATGGTATGCAGAAGCTAGAAGCAGACCTTGAAAATTGGTTTGTACACCGTTGGTGAATGTTCCGTTTGCAGCGCCATCGTGCAACCAGCCTCTATCTTTGTAAAAATCGATATTCGACTGTACGTAATCGCTGAAATATTTTGGATAGGCTAAAGCCCAAAGTTGGGTCAGGTTCCAAAAACCGCCCCACATACCATCGGTATTAAAATGATAGTATTTAGGGCTACCGTCGGGATGTAATTCGGTCTTTCCTATGTTACCGTCTATCATCGGGTAATCGCCATTAACATCATTGGATATGCCGCGACCTAACAACGCATGGTAAAGCCCAGTATAGAATTTTATTTTATCTTCTTTTTTATTGCTTTCAACAACGATATGGTTTAGTTTTTCATTCCAAGCTTCTTTAGATTCCTGTCTAACCACATCAAAAGATTTTCCTTTGGCTTCTGTATCTAAATTTAATCGCGCATTGGCTATCGATGTATGGCTTAAACCAGTCTGTATTTCCAATAGCTCTTGGTCTTCCATGGCAAACGTTAGATAAAGACCATTATTGATTCCTTTGGTCATCTTATCTCCCGGAGTTTGTATGCTGTCTATAAAACTACCTGTTTGTATGGGAGCTTTACTTAGCTTGGCAACAAAGTACATTTTCACACGTTTCCCTGGATCGCAAAATTTTACGTATTCGGGATAGGTTTCAATATAGCCTTCAATTTCGTTGTCGTTAACCAGTTTGGCATAAGCATCGGTAACATCGCTGCTTTCGCCTTGTTTATGGCCTATGTCGATAACTAAATGGGCTTGTTGGGTTTTAGGAAAGGTATATCGGTGATACCCCACTCTTTGGGTAGCCGTAAGCTCTGTCTTTATATTGTAATCTGTTAACTGTGCGCTGTAATAGCCTGTTTCGGATTGCTCGGTAGATTTATCGAACCTTGACCGATAGCCCTCATCGGGGTTTTCTAAGGAACCTGGAACTGTTTTGAGATCTCCCGTTATGGGCATGAATACCAAACCGCCTATTTGGAATTCGTGAAAATGACCAAATCCTTCTATGGAGGTGTGCCTGTCATCATAACCTACGGGTCCCCAACCGCCTTGACTATTGTATGCATTGGTGTGGGGTGCCAATTTTGCCATCCCAAACGGGCGGGCAGCAGGGGTGTAGAAAAACCAACGGCCATGTACCGATCCTATTTGGGGATCTACATATTGGGTTAAATCGACCAAAGGTCTTTTTACAGGCTCTTTTTTTTCGTTGCATGAAAATATAACAGACAACAGAACGAGCAATAATACTTTGTTTTTTTGGCGTTTCATGTGTTTATATGTATTGTTTTTCAATGTTCATTTTATAAGGATTTAGTCGGATTGAGGTGATTTGGGTAATTCGTGTACGCCCCAATTGGTATTTGGTTCTGCTCCCATGATTAATTTTAAGTGACCGCCTTTTAAAAGTTCACTTGCTGGAAACCAAAAGTTCTTTAGTATTTTGCCATTTAGTGTGGCGCTTTGAACATACTTGTTATTGAAAGAGGTGTTTTCTGCTTCAATAACAAATGTACGGCCTCTATCGTACATGTGATTCAAATGAATTTCTGTCCTTTCAAAAATAGGGCTTCCTATTTCATAAATAGGTGTTGCGTTTGTACCACCGTCTGTTTGGAACAGACCTAAAGCCGACATTAAAAACCATGCGCTCATTTGTCCTTGGTCTTCATCACCCAAATAGGCATTGGAAATTCCGCTGCCATAATAACGGTCTAAAACATCACGGTTCCATTTTTGGGTAAGCCATGGTTTTTTTACCCAGTTGAATAGAAATGAAAAATGCATGGATTGTTGGTTGCCTTGAATAACGGGGAAGTCCCAATATTTTTCATTAGGGGCATTGTAACGCCATTGGCTACTTGTTTCAAACCCCTGATCCAGACGTTTTGCAAATTCTTCTTCGCCTATTATTTTGGCTAGGGCAGGGACATCTTGGGGTACAAAAAATGTAAGTTGCCAAGCATTACCTTCAACGTATTGATGATTGCCTCCTGTTTCGATAGGGCTAAAATCTTGGTACCAAGAGCCATCGGAATGCCTAAGTCTTGCGAAACCCATGTTGGGGTCTATGGCATTTTTCCACCAGTATGCCCGGTCTATAAATTCGTTATAGGCATCTTCTTTTCCCAGGGATTTTGCGAACTGCGATACAGTATAATCATCAAACGAGTATTCCAACGTGTTCGAAAAGCGTCCTTTGTTATAAGGCACGTATTTATGTGCTATATAGGTTTCTAAATCTCTATTGCCCGCATAGCCATTGCCAACTTGTTCCCCTTTGGTGGTCTGCATTTTGTAAACGGCTTCAAATGCTTTTTCGGTATCGTAATCACGAATTCCCATTTGATAGGCGCCAACAATAAGGGCTATTTCATGTTCTGCTACCATGACAGGAATATACTCCATACCTGCTGGCCCTTTTGCCAACCATCTGTTAGCTTGATACATGGCCAATTGTGATTTTACCCATTTTGAGGACCATTCTGGAGTGACGAGGTTCCAAAACTGGTTAAGGTTCCAAAACGTATTCCAAAAAGCGTCGCAGCCTAAGGCAACATCATTGGGATCTTTAAATTTCTGCACGTTTTCGTTAGCATCTACCCAGCTACCGTCTGCATCGCTAAAAATATTTCTGCTTACCAAAGCTCTGTACATATTGGAATAAAATCGTGTTTTTTCCAATTGGTCATCGGTAGTAATCAATACTCGGTTCAATAGCTTGTTCCAAGTCTCTTCTTGATGGTTTCTAACGCCTTCAAAATTCCAGTTGAAAGGCTCTGCAATTTCTTTCTTTAAATTTAAAGCAGCATTTTCTATACTCACATACGATATACCTGTTCTAGTTTGTACGACCTGATTTTTAGAGGTATCAAATGCTATAAATGCGACAACATCTTCTGGGTTATTTATCGTGAATGTATCTGCTTTGTTTACAGTTAGGGCATCTTCTTTTCCTTTTTCCTTACCATCTGCATAGATTCCTAAGTTTTTTATGGGTTGGTCAAACTCCATCACAAAATGCACGGTGTATTCTTGTTTGATGTCATCCCATTCCCGTTTTTTGCCTCCGTCTTCTACCATTTGACTTCGGTAATATTGCTCGCCCCAAATGCCTTCGGAAACTTGCTTGCTGTACCCAACAATCTTATAATCGTTTACTTTTTTAAAATGGGCTTCTTTAATAAGATAACCGTATTCTGCCGGAATCTTTAAATCGACTAAAATTCGAGAATTTGGAACCTCTTTTGGGTAGGTGTAACGCTGAAAGCTGCACCGTGTTGTAGCGGTAAGTTCTGCTTTTATGTTATAATCGGTTAAATCGACAGCGTAGTATCCTAATGGGGCTTCTTCTGTTTCTTTGTTAATCCGGGATCGATAACCAGAATCTGGATCTTCCTGATCTCCAATTTGGGTTATAAGTGGCCCGTTGGTTGGAAAAACACCTAGACCTGCCATGGTCCATTCATGTATGTGACTAAATGTGCCTATGCTTTCTATGGAGGGTTGATAGCCAGCCTGCCAACCTTCATTTTGATTATCGGGGCTTATTTTTACCATTCCAAATGGCATCCATGGTCCTGGGGCGATCATCCATCTGGAATGCCCTGTGCCTATTTTAGTATTGACATAGTCTGAAAGCGTATTTGTTTTTTTCGGGCCACGTTGTACACGTCCGTTTTCAACTTCTTTACCATCGACCATAATGGAATAGTTGCTTTTTTTCGGTTTGTCTACGGCTTCCATGGGAACTTCGTAAATGTGTCTCCCATGTTCTACTTGTTTCTTAAAAATGACTTTTCCGTCTAATTTAACTTGAAGTGACGGGCTGCCTTTTAAATGTTGAACGTCCAATAAAAGGGGTTGGATTCTGGTTTTATTTTGAACCAACTCATAATGGGCAGGAGCGACCGCTTTTACAAATAAGGATTCAGCTTGAAGCAATTTTACATCTTCTGGTCCTTTAAGGCCTATGTGGTCGAATACGAGCCAGCTTCCTTCCAAAACCGTTAATTGAATACTGTTGCCGCCGTTTTTAATTAATTCATGGGGTATGGGTATGGTTATTTTTTGTTCTTTAGTATGCTTATTTTCTCCTTTTAAGGCTTCTGGATTGCTTCCTTTTTCTAATCTGAATTTCCAGGATTTTCCATTTACTATGACTTTTAAATAAGGCGGTTTTTCAGAGTTACAGTCCAAAATATCTATAAGCAATTGCCATTGACCAGCTTTAGGCTTTTTAGCGATACTAAATAGTATATTTAATTGATGGGGTCGGATACCTGCCAATCCAGAGGTGCCTCCCCAATAATCGTACGCCCCAGGTAATACAAAGGGAAAATCTTCATGGTCTTTAGAAGCTCCTATAACAAAGAATCTATCTTCCCAACCAAAATCTTTTTCTAAAAACCGGGTGTATTCGTTTGTCGATAATGCAAATTCCGAACTGCTATTATCTGGTTTTCCGATGTCCCATATCCTGCTGTGCTGTCCAAAGGCAGGTATTGATAGGATTGATAAAAAAAGGAGAGGGAACAGTTGTTTCATTTCTAACAGGATTCTTCTTTTACAAAAGATATAATAATTTTTGCTTTTTTATGGCCTTTATTAACTAAAGTATAAGATTTTGCCGCTGCTGGTATGGCAAACGTTTCGGCGTAATGGAACGTTTTTTTGGTGCCGTTGATTAGTAATTCTACCGATTGGCCTTCTACCAGCATAAGGACATGACATTGATCTTGGGTTTTAATGGTTACTTCATCGTTAAATTCGTAACGGTAGATGTCATAAAAATGATCGGGATGCGTAGGAAGGTGTATTTTTTCCCAACCGTCGCCCGAAGCCTCTATTTTTGGTTTCGATAGTAAGGTGTCTTGTACCGTTTGTCCTTTGTGTTCAAAATTCAGATTTTCATAGGCTCTATCTATATTTAAAGGTCTTGGGTTGCCATCCAGATCCAAACGTTGCCAGTCGTACATTTTAAAGGTAAAGATATAAGGGGTCGCACTAATTTCCAATACCAAATTATCAATACCCGAACAATGTATGGTACCGTGCGGAATTAAAAAGAGGTCATGTTTTTTTGCAGGAAGTTTTTGCACATACTTTTCTACATCCAATATCGCCTTAGTTTCATAGCTATGCTCCAGAGCTTCTTTAAATTCTGTGGGGTTGATATTTTCTTGAAAGCCTAAATACACTTGGGCATCATCTCCAGCATCTAAAATATAATAGGTTTCGTCTTGGGTGAAGTTTTCCCCAAATTCCTTTTTTATGTAATCAGGTTTTGGATGGCATTGTACGGAAAGATTGCCTCCTTTGAACGTGTCAAGAAAATCAAAGCGTATAGGGAACTCGTATTTGAATCGGTTAGCGGCTTTTCCAAGTACATTTTCGTATTCCTGAAACATCAGCATATCGAACGACACTTCTAAGAGTAATTCGTTGTTTTCAAAAAGCAGACCGTTTTCTGGGACAATCATTTCAAAGGACCAAGCGTAATTGGGAACCTCTTGGTTAAGGTCTTGAAACCGTTCTTTCATCCATTGACCGCCCCAAACGCCAGGTTCGAACCATGGTCTTACCCTAAAACTGGTTTGCGACATATCGCTAAGGGCTTTTCTAAGAACAGAACCTTCCATAAACGTTGGATTATCTGGTCGTTGCTGATCTACAATGATGTCGATTTGAGGTAATAGCCTTTTCTTTTCCCTGTTTAGCACTTCCCAATCTACAAAATAGAAATGCTTATACATTTGCTTATGGTTTTTCGGTGACGTAAAGCCCAGATTTGTAATGGCATCGGCACGCATGCGAAATTGAAGCTCGTTTTTGGGTAAATCGAAATATACCAATAGCCCTTCTACATGTGATTGACTTGCTCCGGTTCCAAAAATAATATTGAGGTCTGCATTTGAATCTAATACGATATTTGAAAGTTTACTTTCATCAAAATATGCTGAGAGTTCCAAATGGGTTTTATGTCCGAAAATTGGATCATTGCCACCAAGAAATGGGGCTACCATATTGGCAATGTCATCTTCTTTTTTTAAACATGTAGCTATATTAAAAAATGAGGTTTTTATTCCGCTATTTTCTAATGCTTCGCTTAAGTGATGCTTGATTTCTTCCCAATCAACACCTACATAACCATCTAAAATCACCACTTTTTCGTTGGCTAATGTATCGGCCAAACTTTTATAACCTATTTCAATGTTACCGTGGTTAATGTGATGTGAAGGGTATAAATCGTATTTAGATAATGGGTTGTTTTTTTTACTCGGTATTAAGTGCTGTGACGTCTTTCTTTTCATT
>NZ_CAXIBN010000158.1:0-7327 GCF_964021735.1 uncultured Wocania sp.
GTTGGAAAACAAAACTAACACTTGACGATGCGATGCGATCTGCTTGGAAATGGGAACAAGTAGTTAGAAAAGGTTAAAAATCTTTTTCAACTTCTGAGATTGATAATTTAATTGGGATACTAATTTTAGTGATCACCTTATCTGATTCATTATAAATATTAAGTTTGTAATTGGTGCCATATAAGGTGTCTAATCTTTCCTTAATGTTATTAAGACCTGTGCCTTTTTTTAGTAAAGCTGGAAGTTTCTCTTTTAAGGCTTTGCCATTGTTTTGAATTTTAACAAAAAGCTTTTCTTTTTTCTTATAGATATCAATTATAATTTCTAACGAAATAAACTCTGATCCATAACCATGTTTAGTAGAGTTTTCTACAATGGGTTGAATGAGCATGTTTGGGACTAAAATATTCTCTAATCCAGCTTCAATATTAAGATGGATATTTAGCTGGTCAGAAAAACGCGTTTTTTTAATATGAATGTATTTTTTCAATATTTCTAATTCTTCTTGCAATTCAATTAAGTTTTCATCTTTTTTATCTAAAACATTTCTTAGCAAATCACTTAAATCTACAACCATACTTTTAGATTTTTCAATGTTTATATCCATTAATGCGTGAATGCCGTTTAAAGTATTGAAAAGAAAATGTGGGTGCATTTGGGATTGTAAAAATTTTAAATGCGATTTGGAAAGTTGATCTTGCAATTTTATGGTTTGTATTTTACTTTCTTGTATTTTTTGAAAATAATAGTACATATATATTATGGTTACCAACGATAAATAAATTAAGAAATGTAAATCTATCAATCTTACAAAGCCATAAAAAACATCGGTCAGGGATCTTTGATCTTTTCCCATTGACGTAAATAAATTTTCTATAATCCAAGACAGTCCAACGGTAAAGACACCAATAAAAAAAGAAAAAAAGAAATGGATGGAAACTATATAAACCAGCTTCGTTTTTTTATGCATTAAATATTTAGTAGTGATGGCTATAAAAATCATAAAAGCAGTTATAAGGCACCAGTCTAATACGTTGCCAAAAACAAATTCTCCCCAATCTGTTTTTCTTTTCATAGAGTATCTTAAATAGGCATTTTTACCAGAATAAATAATAACAAAGACTAAATAAACTAGAGATAAAATACCTATAAGTTTTAAATCGAAATATTTTTTTAAGTTTTTAAGCATAACATTAAAATATCAAATTCCCATTTTTTTCTGAAACTCTTTTTTATGGGTTTTACTAATTCTAAATAATTTTTCGTCTTGCATTTTTACATCAATTTCGCCATAATTAGAGTATAAAACTTCTTTAATTAAGGAAGTATTAATAATGGTAGATCTATGAATTCTAATAAAGTTAAATGACTTTAGTTGTTCTAATAAAGAATTTAACGATTCTCGTAAAAGGTACTTTTTTTGTTCAGTAAAAATTTCAGCATAATAACCAGATGCTTGAATGTATTTTATATTGTTTTTTTCAATAAACGAAACTTTCCCATTTGCTTTAATGGCGAGTTTGGTATGTTTAATTTCTGAAAAATTGGCATTAGGATTTTCAATGTATTTTAATAAGTTATTTATTTTTTTATTAAGACTATTAGATTTGTTAGAAGAAAATAGCTCGATAACTTTGTTTGTAGACTGAAAAAAGCGTTCGTCTTTAAAAGGTTTTAATAAATAATCAAACGCAAAAAAATCAAAAGCCTTTAGTGCAAATTCATCAAAAGCGGTTATAAATATTACTAATGGCATAATCGATTCATCTAGTTCTTTAAGTATATCAAAACCTGTCATATCGGTTATTTGAATATCCAAAAAAATAAGATCGGGTTTTTTTTCATTTATAGCTTTTATAGCTTCTTTACCTGAACTGCATTCTTCAATTAGTTCAATCTCTTTTATATCATTTAACAAATTGGAGACTCTTTTCCTGGCTAAGAACTCATCATCTATTATTATGGCTTTAATTGGAGCAATCATTTATGAATTTATTAATTGAGTATTCGAAACTAGCATAAAAAAACGACTTTTTAAATTTAGTTAATCCACTTTTACTGCAATAATCGAGGCGTTCAAATCAATTTAAAATAACTACAATTCAAAAAAAATACATTTTAAATCAATTAATTACAAACTGACTTCACAATGGATTTGTGTTTTTTAAGAATTTATAATTTACTGTTTTAGTATTAAAACGTCCATTTTTATTGATGTTATTAAGTTATGAAATATATATGAAATCAAAACGAATCATTCATTTATCTGTTTAAGTTATAAAATAAGTTAATCAAATCATTTTGGAGCCCCTTCAAATCATACTTACTCCAAAAAGCCAATTAAACTCCTTCTTTTACTACTGCAATTGTAAAAGGTAAGGCAGTTATAAGCTTTACTACTATCACTAAAGTTTCACTAAACTTTGGATTTGTGGAGTGATTTTTTTTGAATTAGTCCTTAAAAAAAATAAAATAACTGTCTTCCTTTTCTACAACCTGCGCAGACTAACTCAAATTAATAAATATGAAAACAAAGTTTAGTAGAATGCTAACGCTCATTCTAGCGTTTGTTGTGCACTTAAGTTTTGCACAAGAAAAGACAATATCTGGAAAAGTTTCTGATGACAATAGCTTACCGCTTCCCGGGGCTACAATAATCATTCAAGGAACTACAACTGGAACATCATCAGATTTTGATGGAAACTATTCCATTACTGCAAATACAGGAGACGTACTTGTATTTAGTTATGTGGGTTACGCCACTCAATTAATTACAGTTGGAGCATCTAGTACAATTAATGTAGCATTAAAAGCAGACAATGCTTTAGAAGAAATTGTAGTTATTGGTTCGGCTTCAGGAAAATCTACCAAAGAGTTGAGTTTTTCCATAGGGCAAGTTAAAAACGAACTCTTAGAAAATGTTCCTGCAACTAACATTGCTGGAGCACTTCAAGGAAAAATATCGGGTGTTTCTGTTTCGCCAACTGGAGGGCAACCAGGTAGTGATGTTTCTATCCAATTAAGAACTGCAAATTCATTAGCAACGGGTCAACAACCACTAATTATAGTTGATGGCGTTATTTTAGAAGGTGGTTTATCCGATATAAATACCGAAGATGTTGAGCGTATTGAAGTAGCAAAAGGAGCTGCTGGGGCATCATTATATGGTTCTCGTGCTTCAAATGGTGTAATTCAAATATTTACTAAAAGAGGAAAGGGTAACGATAAAGTAAGTGTAACCTATAGAAGCGAAATTGGATGGAAAGATGTTTCAGATAGGTATGATTTAGCTACAACGCATCGTTTTAAAATGACTGCAGATGGTACTGCTTTTGATTTAACTAGTGGATCTCGTGAAGTTGACGCAGATGGTTTAAGTGATAACTTATATCCTTCAAACATTGTATTTGATTATCAAGATGAAATATTTAATAAAGGCATATTTAATTCGCATTATGCATCAGTTGCTGGTGGAGGAGAAAAAGCAAGATATCTTTTTTCTTATCAAAGACTTCAAGATGAAGGTATTATTGCTTTAGTTGAAGATTATAGAAGAGATAACTTTAGATTAAATTTGGATAACAACATTTCTGATAAGATTAGTTTAAAAACTTCATTTTTCTATAGTAATTCTAATAGAGATGGTAGCTTAGGAGGAGGTATTGCTGGCACTAATCCATTGTTTGAAGCTTTAATTACTGAACCAATTTACGATTGGCATGCTGCTAATGAGGAAGATGGTTCTCCTTATAATTTTGATGCCAATACATTCGATCCAAATCTTTATAATCCACTTTATCAATTAGCAAATCAAGACAAAGTAGAAAAGCGAAATCGTTTTTTAGGTAATGTCTCTTTAGACTATAAAGTACTATCATGGTTAAAGTTAAATGGAGCTTATTCTATCGATTTTGAAAATAACACTTTTGAAGACTACATACCTAAGGGGTATTTATCCGCAAGTCCAGATGGTCAAGCTCAAAATATCGGCTTTCTACAGCGCTCAAGTTTTAATGGTAGAGCTCAAAATATTAGATTGAATAGTTTAATAACAAAATCCTTTGGAGCTGAAGAGGAATTTAATTTAAACCTAAGATTAAGTTATTTACACGAAAGATATGCTAACGAATTTAATAATGCCGAGGGTTATAATTTAGCAGTATCAGGAATTCGCTCGTTAGATAATATTTCTGATAGACCATCAGTATCATCTGCATCTCAAGAAATACTTACTGATAGTTATTTTGCAGTAGCAGATTTCGATTATAAAAAGAAGTATATATTTAGTGGTGTAATAAGAAGAGAAGGATCTTCTCTTTTTGGACCAGATACAAGGTGGGCTAATTATTTTAGAGCTAGTGGTGCTTATCGAGTTACTGAAGATATAGAAATTCCAGGAGTACAAGAGTTAAAGATAAGAGGTTCTTATGGTACGGCGGGTATTAGACCAACTTACGAGATGCGCTTTGAAACATTCAATCTTCAAAATGGGTCACCAACAAAAGCTACATTAGGAAATAATCAATTAAAACCTGCAAAAACTGGTGAGTTAGAGTTAGGAATAAATATTGATTTCTTAGATAAATTCTCTTTTGAGTTTAATTATGTAAAAGCTAAAACCGAAGACCAAATACTTAGAGTACCACTATCGGCTTCAACAGGATTTGGAGCACAATGGAGAAATGCAGGAGAAATTGATGCTACAACTTACGAGGCATCATTAAATTACGATATTATTCAGAATGATAATTTTTCATGGAATTTAGGTGTTGTTTGGGATAAATCTGAACAAAAAATTAGTCGTTTAGATGTACCAGCATATTTAACTGGTCCTGGTACTCAAGAAACCACATTGTTTAGAATTGAACAGGGTCAGAATTTTGGAGCTATGTTTGGTAACGTATATATTAGAGATTTATCCGATTTACCTGCTGGTTCAAATGCAAGTAATTTTGTTGTTAATGAATTCGGATATGTTGTCGATGCAGCGACAAGAAGCACGCCAGTAAAAAAAGTTGATAGTTCTGGAAACGAATTTTTTACAATGGGAGATATTACTCCAGATTTTAGAATGGCGTTTAATACCACACTTAAATACAAAAACCTTGCATTATATGCGCTTGTAGATTGGAAGCAAGGTGGCGACATTTATAATAAAACGAAGCAGTGGTTATATAGAGATGGCAGGCATCAAGATATAACTAGTGGATTACCATATAATTTCTTTCAAGGGTTATACAACACAAATTTAGCAAGTTCTGCTTTTGTTGAAGATGGTACTTTTGTAAAATTACGAGAATTATCTCTGTATTATACTCTTAACTCTAAGGCATTAGGAAACATCGGAAACTTTATCGATACAGTGAAATTAGGTTTTATAGGACGAAACTTACTAACTATTACTGATTATTCTGGATTTGATCCAGACATAACAAATCAATCAGAGTCTAGTAGAGCAAACCTAACGTCAAGAGACACAGACGGGATTGGTAGCGATGTAAATACCCCTGGTGGAGACCCTAATGTATTTAAGGTTGATAATTTTCCTTATCCATCTACAAAGACGTATAGTTTTTCTGTGCAATTAACATTTTAAAAAAAAGAAAAATGAAAAAATATAATTCAATAAAAATACAATTAGCATGTGTTGGTTTTATACTACTCTTTTTTTCGTGTAGTAGTGAAATTGATAATGTTGTAAATTCAAATAATCCAGATAGGAATCAAGTATTAGCAAATGGTTCAGATTTAATAGGTGTTACAAGCGGAGGTTTTGTAACATGGTGGCAAGCAAATGGTAGAGATCTTTATCCGCCTTTAGCAGTAGCTGGCGATATTGCAACATGTTCGTGGGGTAATTTTGGAATGAGAGTATTATCAAGCGAACCAAGAAACCCTATAATTAATGCATCTTCTTGGGCAGATATAAGCGTGTTAGAGCAACCATGGCAAGGGAATTACGGCGCTATTTCATCTGCAAATGATGTCTTAGGTGCAATAAACAATAATGGTATTACTTGGATTGCTGGTGGTGTAGATAATACACCTATGGTATCAGCAGCTTCATATTTATTAAGAGGCTTATCTTATGGATATTTAGGAATGTTATTTGAAAAAGGATTTGAGGTTGATGAAAATACCGATTTAACCCAGAAATTAGAATTTGTAACATATCAACAGTTAATAGATCTAGCGCTTGCAGATTTAGATAGTGCTATTGCACTTGCAAACTCTAATACATTCGAAATTCCAAATACAGTAATAAATGGAGTATCTATATCTGATGCTAACTTGATAAAGTTATGTAATTCTTTTAAAGCAAGATTTATAGTGCAATCTGCTAGAAATGTGACAGAAACAAATGCGATTGATTGGAACCAAATTAAAACATTAACCGAAAATGGTATTACTGAAGATTTTGGGCCAATAGGAGATAATGGTATTAGCTGGTGGAATAATTCTAATGTGTTAATGGATTCTCCAAATGGATTTGGTCCTTTTGGAGCACGTTTAGATATGAGATTGGTGCATTTGTTAGACCCAAGTCAACCAGAATTTTTCCCAGCTTCATCAGGTTCAACTCTAGCTAACCCTGAAATGACCAGTCTAGATGCCAGAGTGGGAACAGGCAAAGATTTTGAATTTAGACCTGATGTATTATTTAGGTCTGAAAGAGGAAGATTCCATTTTTCACATTATATACATACACGTTTTCAAAACGATCCAACGTTCTCCGATGGTGCAGACGCTAAACAAATAAAAACATTTATGTTTGAAGACAACAGATTATTAATGGCTGAAGCAAAAGCTAGATTAGATGATTTATCTGGAGCAATTTCTGATGTTAATTTAAGTTCACGTGTAATAAGAGGAGGTTTGTCACCACTAGCAGGAACAGCTTCAAAAGATGAAATATTAGATGCTATTTTTTATGAACGATACATTGAATTATTTAATACGGCTGTAGGAAGTGGTTACTTTGACAGAAGAAGAACGAATGATTTACAAGTAGGAACATTTAGACATTTGCCAGTACCTTCATCAGAATTAGAAGTACTAAGTGAATCACTTTATACATTAGGAGGTACAAACGCAGATCCGTCTGGGACAATGCCACATTACGACCTAACTGCAGCTGCTGAAAGAACAGACGATAGTTTTATGCCAACCTTTAATTAACTTTAAGAAAAAAACTACTAACTAATTCTTAAATTGAAAAGGACTGCTGTAAAAGGCAGTCTTTTTTTATTTTTAAAAAGTAGGCTTACAAGTTTTTCTTCTTCCTAAAACTAGCAATTACCAAAATAATCATACCTGTAGTTACTGA